>JBJEDW010000022.1:0-15627 GCA_051872415.1 Bacilli bacterium | reverse complement strand
AATTGCAATATAAAAAGCAGGAAGTAGTATTGCAATAAAAAATGCTATATATCTAACCATTCTTGTAAACGTTACATTATAATGACTTTGATAATTATCTTCACTTGCATGAAATAAATCACTAAAAAAAGTAGGAATAACTAAAAGATAAGGTGAGTTTTCCACCATAATACAAACCTTACCATCTAAAAGTGCAATTGAAGCACTATCAGGTCTTTCAGTAGTTTCAATCGTAGGAAAAACGCTATGTTTATCTTCAATACACTCTCTAATATAAGTACTATCTAAAATACCATCTATATCAATTTTTTCAAGTTTTCTTGTAATCTCATCAACCAGTTTATTTTCCACTATATTATCCATATATATAATAGCAACTTTAGTTTTTGTTTGTTTCCCAATAGTATAATTTTTAATAGTCAAATTATTATTTTTAATCCTTTTTCTAATAAGTCCAATATTAGTCTGATAGTTCTCAGTAAAAGCATCTTTCGGACCACTTATAGTTTGTTCTGTTAAAGGTTCAGAAACACCTCTAGATAAATCTTCTTTAGTCTCAACAGCAAAAGGCCTTCCTTTTTCAAACATAAGAATAGTAAAACCAGAACTAATTTTAGTATAAAGATCATCTCTATCTTTTATATTCTCTATTATATTTTCAGGTATTTCATTTTCTAAATGATTATAAATACTATCCCTAGTTATCCTTTTCTTTAAAGAAGTAAGTCTTTTTAAAATAAAATCATTAATATTATCACTTTTAGTAACAGTGTTATTAAAAACAAGAAGAACGTAAGTATTTTTAACTTTTATTTTACGAAAAATAATATCAGATGAATTATTAAAATCTTTTTTAATTCTTTCTATTTCCTTATCAAACATATAATCACACCTTTGTATTAGTTTGAACATAAAAAGAAAAATTAATACTAGTAATTAATAACAAAAATTATAATAAAAATTTATAACTTTTCTTATGTAAAAAAAGTCAAATATAATGACTTTTCGTTAGAAATCTGATACACTTAATGAAGTGAAGTAGAGGTGAAGATATGTTAGAAAACTTAAATGAAATGCAAAAAAAAGCTGTTACCCATAAAGATGGTCCACTTCTTATTTTAGCTGGAGCAGGATCTGGAAAAACAAAAGTATTAACTACTAGAATAGCATATTTAATAAAAGAAGAAGGAGTAAATCCAGAAAATATTTTAGCAATTACTTTTACTAATAAAGCTGCCGGAGAAATGAAAGAAAGAATAGAAAAATTAATTGGAAAAACTAATTTACAAGCATCAACTTTTCACTCGTTCGGAGTAAAAATTTTACGTGAAAATTATGATAAGCTTGGTTATAAAAATAATTTTGTTATCATGGATAGTGATGATAGTTTAACTTTAGTAAAAAAGATTATCAAAGACTTAGGATACGATCCAAAAAGATTTAGTCCTTATATGATTAGAAATAAAATATCTAGTAACAAAGCTGAATTTGTAATGCCAGAAGAATATAAAAAGTTTGTTCACTGTGAAGAAGATGATATAGTCTATAAAGTTTATAAAAAATATCAAGAAATTCTTTTTAAAAACAATTCAGTAGATTTTGATGATTTACTTATTTTACCTCTTAAATTATTTAAAGAAAATCCTGAAGTACTTAATTATTATCAAGAAAAGTATCGTTATATCTTGATAGATGAATATCAAGATACTAACCAGGCTCAGTATTTAATCGTTAAGAGTTTAGCGGAAAAATATAAAAATATAGCTTGCGTCGGGGACAATGATCAATCCATCTATGCGTTCCGCGGAGCAAACTATAAAAACATCTTAAACTTTGAAAAAGACTATCCTACCGCTGAAATTATCATGTTAGAACAAAATTATCGTTCTACTAAAACTATATTAAATGCAGCAAACAGTGTCATAAAAAATAACAACTTTCGTAAAGATAAAAATCTATGGAGTGATAAAGATGAAGGAGAAAAGATTTCCTTTTATAAAGCATATGATGAAGTAGATGAAGTGTTTTATATAATAAGAAAAATAAAAGAGTTAGTTTCATCTGGAGCATCTTACCAAGATATAGCTATTTTATATAGAACTAATGCACAGTCTAGGGTATTTGAACAAGAACTACTTAAACAAAACTTACCATTTAGAATTATAGGAAGTTTTTACTTCTATTCAAGAAAAGAAATAAAAGACTTACTTGCATACTTAAGACTTATTCATAATAGTGATGATGATATAAGTTTAATGAGATGTATTAATACCCCAAAAAGAGGAATAGGACCAAAAACAATTAGTGAAATTGAAGAAAGTGCAACTTTTTATAATACTAGTATGTTTTCTGCAATAAAAGACGGTAAAGCACTAGAATTTAAAAAAATTATTCTTGAACTTAAAGAAGATTTAAATAATTCTTCTCTTACTGAATTCATAGAAAAAGTTTTAGAAAAGACAGGTATGAGAAAAGCCCTTAAGGAAGAAAAATCTTTAGAAGCTGACATAAGATTAGAAAACTTAGAAGAATTTAAATCAGTTACTAAAAACTTTGAAGAAAGAGTTGGAGTAATTTCCCTAGAAGAATTCCTACTTGAAGTAAGTTTAGTATCAGATATTGAAGAATACAAAGATGATCCTAATAGAGTAACCCTAATGACAGTTCATGCAGTTAAAGGGCTTGAATTTCCTTATGTCTTTATAGCAGGACTTGAAGAAGGAATATTTCCTCACAAAAATAGTTATTCGCCCGATGAACTTGAAGAAGAACGTCGCCTTATGTATGTTGCAATAACTCGGGCTATGAAAAAACTTTGGATAACCGCCGCTAAAAAAAGAATGATTTATGGTCAAGAAAGCCCTTCTATTTTAAGTAGGTTTATTAAAGAGATAAATGAAGAGTTACTTGAATATGAAAATAAAGATGAGAAAAAACAAGTTAAAAAAGAAAAGAATATTTATACAGAAGATCAAACATATAATTATGGTGACAAAGTTGAACATGATACATATGGCATTGGAGTAGTAATCGAAGTTACTAATACTATTCTTACAGTAGCGTTTAATAAAAATGTTGGAATAAAGAAGATTCTAAAAAATCATAAAAGTATAAGGAGAGTGTAATATGGAAAAAACCTTAGTAATTATGGCCGCTGGAATGGGATCAAGATTCGGAGGTCTAAAACAAATTGAACCAGTCGGACCAAATGGAGAATTCATCATTGATTATTCAATCTACGACGCAAAAAGATGCGGATTTAACAAAATTATTTTCATTATCAAAGAAGAAAACCTTGAAATTTTTGAAGAAACAATTGGAAAGAGGATAAGACCGCATATAAATGTAGAATATGCCTTTCAAAAAATAGATGACTTACCAGAAGGATATAGCTTTCCAGAAAGAGAAAAACCATTAGGAACAGGACATGCTCTTTACTGCGCTAGAAATCTAATAAAAGGAAACTTTGCGCTTATGAATGCAGATGATTTCTATGGATACGATGCAATTAAAAAAGTATCAGAGTTTTTAAATGAAGATTTATGCCAAAATAATAAAGAAAGGTACTGTTTAATTGGATATAAACTTATAAATACTATCACAGAAAATGGATCGGTAAAAAGAGGAATATGTGAAATAGAAAATGGTAAATTAACAGGACTTGACGAAAGTGTAGTAGAAAAAGCGGGTGGAAAACTTCTAAAAACATCTTTTAAAAACAATGAAACAGTTGAAATAAAAAGTGATACCTTAGTATCAATGAATTTATTTGGTTTTCCTAAAAAGTTTATCGATCACGTAGAAGAAGAAATAATTCCATTTTTAGAAAATAAAGAAAATGATAAAAACAAATGTGAATATTTAATGCCAGACATAGTAGCAAAACAAATAAAAGAAGAAAAAGCAGAAGTAGAAATTATAGATACATATGAAAAATGGTATGGAATTACTTACAAAGAAGATAAAGAAGATGTAGTAAAAGCAATAAGAGAAATGATAGATAAAGGTATTTATAAAGAAAATCTATGGAATTAGTTTAAAAAAATTAAATGAAAGACTAGGTGCTTTCATTTTTTTTGGTAATAGTATATATGAAAGGAGACAAATATGCTAGAACAAAAAGTAGAAACTAAAATAAAAGAAAAAGATTCTGGGATGATTCCAGGTAGTTTTGCTCCAGTGTTTAAAGAAATATTTACAAGTGGAGATTGTCGTAATTTCGTATGTACTTTGATAAGTTTAATTACTGGCTTAGATCTAGATTATTTAAAGAAAAATTTAAAAGTAGTTAACCCAAATTTGAAGAAGGATAGGGCAAAAGAAAAAACAAAACCTACAGATGTTATTCTAAGTATTAAAGGTAATTTAATAAATATTGAGATGAATAATAAATATTACGATGGATTATTTCAAAAAAATGATATGTATCAACATACTATTTTAAGTAGAAGCATGAAATCAGGAGACTCTTATAAAAAAATTAAAAATATGATTCAAATAAAAATAGATAATTTCAGTAAATTTGAAAAAGAAATATCAGTATTTAAGTTGATGGAGATAGAAACTGGTGAAATAGAAAATGAGTATTATGTAAAATATCATATATCACTTTCAAAAATATTAGATAAGTATTATAATGGAGATAAGTTGAATTATTTAGAGAAACTTCTTTGTGTAATCGGAGTAAAAGATGAAGGAGTACTAAATAAAATAAGTAAAGGAGATAAAGTACTTATGGAAGCTAGTAAGAAAATAGAAGATTTAAATTTAAGTGATCTTTATAGTGATTTATATGATGTAGAAAAAGATAGACAAATGGCAGAAAAAGCTATGGAAGAGTATATAAGAGAAGAAGCTATTAAAGAAGGAATAGAAAAGGGAATAACGCAAGGAATTGAGCAAGGAATGATTTCAAGAAATATTGAAATAGCAAAAAACATGATAGATAATAAAATAGAACTTAGTATAATATCTAAATGTACAGGACTTTCCAAAGAAGAACTAGAAGAATTAAGATAGTTACAAGCCTTTTACTTGTAACTTTTATTTGATATAATAAATGAAAGGAGAAAAGTATATGACTTGTAATTGTTTAGTAGAATTATCTCATATTTTTTTAGAGAAAACATTTACTTACTTAGTACCAGAGCATTTAAAAAATGATATAAAAGTTGGAATGAGAGTAGAGGTTCCTTTTGGAAAACAAAAGCTTGAGGCTTTTGTTATGGAAATATCTAATTCTAATAATGATATTTCAAATTTAAAAGAAATAATCCGTTTAGTAGATACTTATCCCATTCTAAATGAAGAGTTAATAAAACTAGGGAAATTTATAAAAGAAGTAACACTTTCTTCATTAATGTCTTCATATCAAGTAATGCTTCCCAAAGCTTTAAAAGCTAAAAATAAAATAAATATGCAAATTAAAAAAGATAAGTATATAAAATTAAACAAAGACATTTCTTTAGAAAATTATAAATTTAACAAAACTCAAACTGAAATTATAAACACTTTAAAGGAAAAGAAACAATTAAATAAAAAAGAATTAGATTCTATTTCGAAAAGCAGTGTTAATACTCTTTTAAATAAAAAAATAATAGTTTTAGAAGAAAAAGAAGTTTATAGATATAATTTAATCCAAAACACAAAAAAAGATTTTGTTTTAAATAATAAACAATCTGAAGTCTTCAAAGAAATAAAGAAAAGTTTAGGAAAAGAAGAAGTGTTTCTTCTTCATGGAGTAACAGGGTCAGGAAAAACTAATGTTTATATGAAATTAATAGAAGAAGTTATAAAAGAAGGAAAGACTGCATTATTTTTAGTGCCTGAAATATCTTTAACTCCTCAAATTATAAATAGATTTACTAGTTATTTTGATAAAATAGCAGTACTTCATAGTAAACTTTCTGAAAGTGAAAAATATGATGAATGGCGTAAAATAAATGAAGAAAAAGTAAATATTGTAATCGGTGCTAGAAGTGCTGTTTTTGCACCACTTAAAAACATAGGAATAATTATTATTGATGAAGAACACACACCTACTTATAAACAAGAAAATAATCCTAGATATAACGCTATAGATATTGCCAAATATAGAAGTAAATATCATAATTGTCCACTTGTACTTGGAAGTGCTACCCCAAGCATTGAAAGTTACACTAGAGCTTTAAAAAAAGATTATACTTTAGTAGAAATAAATGAAAGATATAATGGAATGAATCCAGATATAGAAATAATTGACATGAATGAAGAATTTAAAAAGACAAATGATTATTTTTCAAAGAAACTTTTAAATGCTATAGAAGAAACTATTAACAAAAATGAACAAGTAATATTATTTTTAAATAAAAGAGGTTACTCAGGTACTATTACTTGTAAAAACTGCGGAGAAACTGAAAAATGTCCTAATTGTGACATATCTTTAACATATCATAAGACTTCCAATATGCTTAGATGTCATTACTGTGGTTATGCTAGGAAAAAAGAAAAGGTATGTAGACATTGTAACGAAGAATTAAAAGAATATGGTCTTGGAACAGAAAAAGTAGAAGAGGTTTTAAATAACTTAATTAAAAATGCAAAAGTGATAAGAATGGATATTGATAGTACTACTAAAAAAGGAGCACATGAAAAAATAATAAAATCTTTTCAAAACAATGAGTACAACATTTTACTTGGAACCCAAATGATTGCTAAAGGATTAGATTTTGAAAAAGTTACACTAGTCGGAGTAATAAACGCTGATATCAGTCTTAATTTTCCAGACTTTAGAAGTAGTGAAACAACTTTTTCCTTACTTAATCAAGTATCTGGAAGAAGCGGAAGGGGAGAAAGAAAAGGAAAAGTTTTGATTCAAACTTTTAATAAAGATCATTATGCCATAAAACATAGTAAATATAATGACTATAAAAGTTTTTATAGTGAAGAAATAAAAATAAGAAAAAAATTAAACTATCCACCATTTTGTCATTTATGTTTAATAAAAATAATTTCAAAAGATTATAAAATAGCTAGTGAAATGAGTTATAAAATAGGAAATTATCTAAAGGAACAAATAAAAAATGAAATTATACTTGGGCCTTCTACTGCTAATATATTTAAAATGAATAATGAGTATAGATTTCAAATAATTATAAAATATAAAGATTTAAAATCAATAAAGAAATACTTAATAATACTACAAGAAAGATTCTTTAATGATAAAAAAATAAAATTTGAAATTGATTTTAATCCCTTAAAACTATAAGCATCAAAAAAGATGCTTTTTTTTAAGCACCTGTATTTGTATCATTATTAATCATATTTAACAGTTCATCAGTATAACTTGGATTAGAACTATTGTAAGGATTATTTTGATTTGTTTCAGCGTTATTATCTATTCTTAAAGAATTAAAAACATTATCATCAAATAAATTATTATTTTCACCTAAATTATAATTATTATTTTCAAAAATAGAATCATTATTTTCAAGAGGGGCAATTATTTGATTATTAATAACTTGTTCTTCTGTTTTATTATAATTTGGAATATTAATAACATTTTCAGTATTTTGATTAGTTTCCACAGCAGAATTTTCGTTTATAGAAGTTTCTACGCTAGGAGTATAAACCATATTATTATTGTTATTATTAGTAGTATTAGTATAAACATTATCTTGTGTTGCACTATTGTTAACCTGTTCTATTAAATCTCCTGAAATATCATCGTATTCATCATAATCAACTAATCTAAATACTTCTTTTAAATCAGTTATTCCTTCAATAACTTTTATAAGTCCATCTTGGAAAAGAGTTTTAACACCTTTTTTATAAATTAAATGTCTAAGCTCTTCACGATCAATATTTTTATTAATAGCATCTCTTATTTCATCATTTATCATTAAAACTTCTTGAAGAGCTATTCTTCCGGTATAGCCATTATGACAATTCTCACATCTTCCAGCTTCATAAATTGTTTCTATATCTATACCTAAAGCTTTTTTAAATAATATTTTTTCAGTATCATTTGCAAGTCTTTGAATTCTACAATTAGGACATAATCTTTTTGCTAAAGTTTGAGAAATTATTCCTTTTAAAGAAGAAGATAAAAGATAACGTTCAACACCCATATCAATAAGTCTTTCAATAGTAGTAAGAGAGTTATTAGTATGAAGAGTTGATAAAACTAAGTGTCCTGTAATAGAAGCACGTACTGCTATTTTAGCAGTTTCAGTATCACGAATTTCTCCGATTAAAATAATATTAGGATCTTGTCTTAAAATAGAACGAAGTACAGTAGCAAAATCAAGACCAATTTCAGAGTTAACTTGAACTTGATTTAATCCTTCAATACTCATTTCAACAGGGTCTTCAACAGTAATTATATTTGATTCTTCTTTATTAAGCTTTTGAAGCATAGAATAAACTGTTGTAGATTTTCCAGATCCAGTAGCACCTGTTATTAAAATTATTCCATTTGGGTTATTAAGAAGTTCTGTAATTATTTTAAAATTTTCTTCAGTAAATCCTAGATATTCAATTCCTTGTAAACTCATAGAATAATCAAGTATTCTGATAACGATTTTTTCTCCAAAACTTGTAGGAAGAGCAGAAACACGAAGATCTAAATCTTTTCCTTCAATGACACTCTTAATCGCACCATCTTGAGGAAGACGAGATTCAGTAATGTTCATACCTGCTAGAAGTTTTACCCTGGTAGTAAGATTTCTTTTATATCTATTATCAATTATGGCATAGTCTCTAAGTTCACCATCAATTCTAATTCTAATTTTTAAATATTTTTCAGCAGGATCAAAATGGATATCACTTGCATTCCTAATGACAGAATCAATAATGATATCATTTACAATGTCTACAATTGGAGTAGTTGTAAAATTAAATTCTCGCATCATAATACTTTGCCCCTTTATTATTCTTTTGTAAAATACCTAGTTATTTTTATAAAACACTAGAATTTATTCTAAAAATATTATATAATAGTTTTTGAAAATAAGCAAGTAGAAGGTGAGTAAAATATGAGAAAGTTAATTAAAAATAAAAATAAAAAAGGATTTGCCATGGCAGAGCTTTTAGCAGTCTCTATTGTACTTTTATTTATTTTTTCTATACTATTTTCTAATTACTTACCTTTAGTAGCAGAATATGAAACTAGATTAAGTTATAACGATGTAACAGCACAATATGCAGCACATTATATTAGGAAGATGTATATAGAAGCTTTGGAGGATACTACTGTAACTGGAGATATGACTAAAGGCAAACAATTAGAAGAAACTATAAAAAATGGATTAAAAAATTATGGATATTATACTGTATATAAAAAGGATAGTGAAGGTACAATTAATATTATTAATCAACAAGTAGATAATAGTAATGGCAAAGTTGATAAAATAATAAATGAATATGGTATAGAAGAAATTATAATTACAACTTATAGGTTGAATAAAAAAGATTCTGAGACAAATACAACTGAAACAAAATATGTTAAAAAAGAGTACGCTAAGAATGGAAGTTTATACAAATACATAAACTATTTACCAAACTATGAAAATTCTATTTATACGGGTAATACTCAAGATGGAAAAAGTGAACAATTATATAGATTAATTCTAAAAACAAAAGATTTTGGTTATGCAACAACTCCAATTTTCTCAGATTATAAAACACCAGGTAGTTGTTTTAAGGGAATACAAAATGGCAATGGATTAATGATAACTGAATATAAATATAACGGAGAAGAATGTGGAAAAAAAGTAACAATAAAAAATGCTAGTATTACTATAAAAAATGCTAGAACAGAAGCGCCTATCAATGGATCAATAAACGCTATTGGAGATGGAGTTTTCGAATATACTGATAGCAATTCAGCTTATCAAGTAGAAGAAATTATTTTATCTAATAATGTTACCTCGATAGGGAAAAATGCTTTTAAAGGAAGTAACTTAAAATACATAAATTTAGATTCAGTAGCAGACAAAATAGAAAATATTGGACCTTATGCTTTTGCTAATACTGACATGACAGAGGTAGATTTAAGTAGTTATCCTTCTAGTAGTACTATAGGAGAATATGCATTTGCGAATAACGAAAATTTAACTAAAGTAGCTCTTCCTGATTATAGTATATATTCTCAAGGTAAAACTTTATCAGTAGGTCTTTTTGCTAAAAGTGGTACTGCTGCTGGTGGTATAGATGTTAAAATACCTAACGATATGACAGATATTGGAGAAGAAATGTTCTATTTATCTAAAATTAATAGTATCAATTTAGGAAATGTTCAAACTATAGGAAAAAAAGCTTTTTCACAAAGTCCAGATGAAACTACTCCGACAGGAAATAAAATTAAAAATGGAGGAGTTGAAATACCATCTAGTGTAACAAGTATTGGCGAGTCAAGTTTTGAAATGCTTGGAATAGCTAGTTTGTCTTTCAAAGTCGGAAATGATAATTCTCTAGAAATAAATAGTAATGATAATTCTCTAGTAATAAATAGTAACGCATTTAAAAATAATAATATAAGCTCATTAATTATTCCATCACGCGTCACTTCAATAGGAATTAATGCTTTTGAAAACTCAGGAATAGCCAGTTTGACCTTTGATAGTATTGACTCAAGCCGACTGGACTCAATAGGTGATGGTGCCTTTAAGGGTAACAGTTTTCAAAATCTTAGATTACCAAATAGCATAACAAGAATTGGGAAGCAAGCTTTTCAAGGTAATTCCTATCTGTCCAGCATTAGCTTGCCAAGTAATGTTAAATATACAGAAATAACATTTGAATTATTTAGTAATGCTAAAAGTCTTAAAAGTATAGAAATTCCTAGTAATGTTACTAAGATAGCAAATAGTGCATTTAATACTTGTAATTTGGAAAAAGTAATTTTTCAAGGAAATTCTCAATTAATCACTATTGGGGGTAAGGCTTTTGGAAATAATGAGGATTTGGAAGAATTTACTATTCCTAAAAGTGTAACAGCTATAGGTAGTGATACTTTTATTGGCTGTGAAAATCTTAAAGAAATTACTAATTATTCTGATTCTGATGAAGTTATTGAAAAGCTATATTCAAGTGGATGTAGTATATTTGATAAAGCTAAATCTTGCAGTAGTAGTATTAGTGATGATAAAAAAACTATTACTATATCTTATCCAAACACAGCTTTTTCAAATGTAATTATTACTAATACTAATGTGGGAGGTGCTACAAATGAATAATAAAGGAATGACCTTAGTAGAACTACTTGTAACA
Organism: Bacilli bacterium; assembly: GCA_051872415.1. Taxonomy (GTDB): domain Bacteria; phylum Bacillota_I; class Bacilli_A; order RF39; family UBA660; genus UMGS1449. The sequence continues at coordinate 4,377 of JBJEDW010000022.1, read as the reverse complement.
TTCTCCCTTCTACTAGTTTTAATAGTAGGAATGTTTAATCTTATACTAGAGGTAAAGTTTCAACTTGATGAAAAACAAATTGCTAAAGATTTAACTGAATATTCTGCTACAATCAATAATGAAATTCATTATGATCTTTTAAGAAATAAGCCATTTGCAATTGCTTATAAAACTAGCTATAATGGTGATTGGACATGTAAAAACAATAGCAAAGGTCCTTGTTCTGAAGATTCTTCGATAGAATATAATTTTGATTCAGGAAGTAAAAGCGTAACTAAAACTTCAACTGATTTAGATGGTTTATGTAGTAATGTTTATCCATGTGCTGTTTATGCTTATGTAAGTGGAGAGGATATTAAATTTAAAACTATTGCACTAGGTAATGGAACTTATCCAGCTGAAATAGAAGATGAAGCTACAAAAAATATATTAAACAATCCTGGAATATATTATAACGATGTTTATGAAAGTGTTCCTAATCCAGAGTTTATTGAAATAAGAGGAGAACGTATTCTGGATTCTGATAATAATAATATTCCAAATACTGATCAAAAATTAGAAATAAAATTAGAAAAAGATTTATTTATTATAAACTTTCCAGTTTATATTATAGAAAATGATAAAAACTATGGATTTAAAATAGTATATCCATTTGTAACAGACATAGATAAATAACACAACTTGAGATTGCATGAACAAGTCTTGCTAAGAGAAAAGGTAAGTATTTTACCTTTTTTTCATTTAAAATACTCATTATTTGAAAATGTACAGAAAAACCTCCGAAAGATATAAAAAATACTGATAATAAGAGTCTTATATTTATTGAAATATCTGACATTGATAAATATTTAAGTCCTGTAGTCATTTCTGTAAGTCCAATTATTGGAATAGATAAAGTGCTACGGGGATCTTTAAATAATAAATTTATTAATATTAAAAAGAAAGTTACAATTCCAAAAACATTAATTAAAATATCTAAAGAACTTCTTATACTTTTTAAAAGAGTTTTAAATATATTACAATCATTTATTTTATTATTTAAATATCTTAAATTATTAAAATTACTACTATTATCATTTATATTATAACTACTATGATAATTTCTAAATATTAAACCTACTACTATATTACCTAAAATATGACAAATAAGTATAATAAATCCTATATATATACTATTAAAAAAAATATTTCCAACTGTATTTACAATAAACAAAGGATTAGAAAAAAAAGTAAACATGAGAATTTTTTCACAATCTGTATTATTAAGTACTTTTTTTTCTATTAAATCATTTAAATATTTAGCACTACTAGGAAACCCAGTTATCATACTCATAAAAAAAATAAAAGCTCCTTCTCCTTTTGTTTTAAAAAGAAATCTCATAGGTTTTTTAAAAATATTACCTAGTACTTTTGGTATATCTATTTCTACTAGAATTGATGCAATAATAAACATTGGAAACAGAGAAGGAAAAATATTTTTAATGAAAAGATTTATACTGAAGCTAATTATTTCTGTTAATTGACTAGATTTTGTAAATATGTTTACAATTAATATTAAAATAGTACAAATAATTATTAATGAATATAATCTTTTTTTCATATTTCACCTGATTTCCTGTTATAATTATATTGGAGAGATTATTATGAAGAACGAAAAAAATAATAAAATACAAAATTTAAAAGAAAGAATAATAAAATTTTTTAAAAATCCTAGAGAAGTAGTATCATTTTTTTTACCTATTATTATTACTATTTCTTTATTAATACCTGTTCCTTATTATATAAAAATGGGTGGAGGAACAATTAATTTAGATAAAGAAATTTCTATAGAAGGAGAGAAAAAAGAAACAGGTTCTTTAGAAGCATTATATGTAAGAGAATCAAAAGGTGTTGTTCTTACATATTTACTATCTTATATAGTTCCTTCATTTGAAAAAGAAAAAATAGAGGATACTGTTATAAATGAAGAAGATGAAGATTCTTATAATTATAGAGAAAAACTATATTTTACAACTTCTTTAGACTCAGCAACTAAAGTTGCTTTTGAAAAAGCAGGTAAAGAAGTAAAAATTTCCTCTAGTAAGTTTTTAGTAATTTATATAGATAAATCTTCTAAAACTAATTTAGAAGTAGGAGATGAGATACTAAAAATAGAAGGAGAAAAAGTAGATAGTTATGATAAGATGACTGATTTAGTTTCAAAAAATAAAAATAAAAAACAAATCAAAATAACTGTAAAAAGAGATAATAAAGAAATAGATACTTTTAATGAATTAATTGAAATAGATGGTGAAAAGAAGTTAGGAGTAGTTATTTCTAATGAAATAAAATATACAAGTGATCCTGAAGTTAATTTTGAATTTAATGGAAGACAAGCAGGCCCTTCTGGAGGTCTTATGATAGCTTTAACTATTTATAATAAGTTAACAGATGAGGATATTACAAAAGGAAAAAAAATAGTAGGAACTGGTTCTATTGATAATTTAGGAAATGTAGGAGAAATAGGAGGTATAAAACATAAATTGATGGCTGCCAATAGTAAAAAAGCAGACATAGTTTTTGTACCAGAAGCAAATTATAAAGAAGCAAAAAAAATAAAAGATGAAAAAAAATATAATTTTGAATTAGTTAGTGTTTCTACTTTTGATGATGCTATAGAATATCTAAATAAATAACAGTTAAAAAGTAAATTTATTTATTTGTTTTTAATACTAAAACACTTAAATTAACATTTACTTTTTTTGTGACAATTTTTTTGTAAAATATCATATTTTGATTTACAACTCTAAATTTTTATGATAAATTTATATCATAGGAGGTAATAATAATATGTTTGAAGAAATTGAAAACAAGAAAAAACATAGTTTGGCATTTACAATTTTAACTGTATTTGTACTTTTAGCTACTATAGCAGGAGTAGCAGTAGCGGCTTATACTTGGAGTTTTACAAGTAGTCAAGCTAGTACTATTGGAACAGGTAGTATTTCAATGACTTTATTAGAGTCTACTGATACTATTAGTATTACTAATGCACTTCCTGTTAAGGAGGCTACTGGGATTTCGCTTAGTACTGATCAGGCTTTTGATTTTGCTGTTACTACTAATGCAAGTGGAGCACCTGGAGATATATCATATAATATATCTATAACTAAGGTAGCTGTTGATTCAGGGTATACTGCTCTTAATGACTCTGATATAATGATTTATCTAACAACATTTGAGGAAACTGATGGAGACGAAACGCCTGTTGTTTCACCAACTTTGGTAAGCTCTATTATAACAAGTGGAGATACTGGAACTTTAACATTTGATTCTGGTAAAACTAGTTATTTAACACATACTCATGCTACTGCAAATAGTACTCAAACTACTAAATACAGATTAAGAATGTGGATTGATGAAAAAGTTGATGCAAGTGATTGGACAAAAGATACTAAGAATCAATATAAGTTAAAAATTGGTACTTCTGGTACTTTAAGTGCTTAATTATAGAAAGGAAGGAAATAAGTTATGGATAATAAAAAAGTTTTAGGTATTTCAATAGCAGCAGTTGTCGTGTTAGTTATTGCAATCATTGCTACTTCATATGCAGCATTTACCGCTCAACTAACTGGTACCAAAGAAAATAAACTTACTACAGGGTATGTTAAGATGAATTGTGCTGAAACACATTTTGAGATTGCTAATACTCAAGCTATGACTGATGCCGAAGGTATAGCAGCTTCTGATAATGTAGCTACTTGTACACTTACTTCAGAAATGGTTGGTACAATGACAGTTGGATACGATGTTGCATTATTTGATGTAGATGCTAATTCACCAAGCGATGCTTTAACTCAAAATAATGTTAAAATTCAAGTTTCTAAATCAATTGATAGCGGAGCAACTACATATTTGGCTGGAACTAGTGCTACAGAGGGAGTATTAGTATCGTCTTTAGCCTCTTCAACAGGGTCTTATGACGAAAGTATAACAGCTTATAAATTGGATTCTGCTACTTTAACAGGTAATCATTCAGTTTTATATTCAATTAAAGCATGGGTTGCAGAAGATGTCGGAGGTAGTACTACAAGTTCTTCTAATACTACTGGTGTATGTAGCGATCCGACAAAAACTACTGAAGCAGAATGCGAAGAGGCAAAAGAAATCTGGGGAACTAGCCAAACTCAAACTCAAGCTGGATCAAGTTTTGATTTCAAACTTAAGATTGGTGCTACTCAACCAACATCGTCTTAATATATAAAAATTGGTTCTATGAACCTTTTTTTTTGCTCTTACATATTTGATTTGTTAACCTAGCAACATAAAATAAAAAAATAATTTCGTAAATTTTTAGACTAAAGTTCGTTTTTTTACGGACTTTCTTCTTTTTTAGAT
>JBJEDW010000021.1:0-2867 GCA_051872415.1 Bacilli bacterium | reverse complement strand
ACTATATTCTGTTCAATTTTCAAAGACCATTATCTCCGTCGCCCTCAAGCGACTTCTTTATCTTATCATCTCATCTTGTTACTGTCAACACTTTTTTAAAAGTTTTTTGTAACTTTTCTTTACTTGATGAAGATGTTTGTCGTTTCAGCAGCTTTACTGTTGTTTGCTGTCCTGTCGACGTGTTTTAGTTTAACATCTATATTATTTCAAAAATTCATTTAATATCATCAATATTAATAATTATTATTAATATTCTTGTATTTTCATTATTATGCTCCTTATATTACATTGTGATACACTTGGATAAGAGTATTGTACCTACTACTTATTTTGCTTCAATAAATCGTTATTTATACAAAAAATAATAATTTAACCATAAATATTTTTTAGAATAAAAAACTGTTGCCCTAAAGTTCTTCTTAATTTAAAGCAACAGTTTATAATTAAATTACTATTCCTTATATTTTCTTCTCTTTTGTAAGAGTTTTAATTATTATTAATGCAGTATCCTCTATAGCTCTTTGAGTAACATCTATTGTCCTGCACCCTATCCTTCTTATTATCTTATCAGCAAAATCAAGTTCATCTAGAATTCTAGCATCTCCTGCATATTCTATTGTAGTAGGTATTCTTTTAAACTTATCTAATCTTCTTTTTCTTATTTCTATAAGTTGCATTGGATCTATAGTTAAGGCAAAGATTCTATCTCTATCAACTTCATAAATTTCATCAGGTACACCTACTTCAGGTACTAGCGGAATATTAATAGCCTTTATACCCTTATTAGCTAAATACATACAAAGAGGTGTCTTAGAAGTTCTAGAAAGACCTATTAAAACTACATCAGCATTCTTTAAACCTCTATAATCCTTACTATCATCATATTGCATAGCAAATTCCATTGCTTCTATTCTTTTAAAATATGTCTCATCTGTCTTCCACATTGCACCAGGATTATATTGTGGTTGCTTATTCAATATAGAAGAAGAGACATTTATTATAGGCCCTAAAACATTAACTACCCATATATTATTTTCAACTCCCTTTTGAGTTAGATACTCCCTTACATTGACTGTTATTATTGTTGAAACTATCATTACATTATTTATTTCTCTTATTTCTCCAATAAGTTCTTCTACATCTTCTAACGTTTTAATATAAGGTACTCTCTTTACTTCTATTTCATCATCAAACTGACTTGCTGCAGCTTGTGCCACTTGCTCAGCAGTTTCTCCAATAGAATCTGACACTGCATAAATAGTTAACATAAATTCTCCCCTTTCCTTAATTACGGTATATGTATTATTATACCAATTTCTCACAAATTAATTACGCTCTTTAATGATTTGTTACTTTAGGTATGCTAAAATCATTTATATATTGATTATACGTGGAGGTTTATATGCGCAAGAAATTTGACAAAGAAAAATTATTAATTATAGGCATATTGCCACTTATGTGGTTTGCTTATTTCTTATTTGAGTTATTTACTGGAAGAATTAAATCTTTATATGATATATGCTTAAATCTTTCTTTATTATTTCTTTTCGCTTTAGTTGGATGGATAATATATTGTATTCAAAAGCGATATTCAGATGGAATTAAAAATAAATCATTATTTATAATTTTTCTCATCCTTATGGTTATTGATCAAGGAATTAAACTTATCATTAAATTTAATTTCTTCCATAGTTTCATAGAAATAATTCCTAATTTCTTATTTTTTGATCCTATTATTAATATACATGGATCATGGCTTAATGCTAGATTTAATCTTAATGGAAATTTTACAATACTAATTGCTTCAAACTTTATCTTTATTTTTCTACTTATAGAACTATATCGCTATTCACGTTCTAGAAATTTAAAGAGCTTCTGGAGTGATATGAGCTTTTTATTTATTTTAAGTGGAGCCCTTTGTTCATTAATTGATAAGATATTCTATGGTGGGAGCTTAGATTTTATTGGCATAAGTAATTTATTTATTGCTGATATAAAAGATTTGTATATTAATTTAGGATTATTTTTCTTCATAGTCCTTATATATAAAGAAGACTTTTTAAATGATGACAATAACACAACTTTTAAAGATGATTTAAAATCTATCAAAAGGTTCTTAGTATTTGTTAAAAATGATATATTTAGAAAAGAAAAAAAAGAAAAGGCTTAATGCCTTTTCTTTTTATCTATATAATGCTAAGCGAGTTCTTATTAAAAAATCACTTCTTTTCAGAAGTGATTTTGGTGGCTTACCGGGGAATCGAACCCCGGACACCTTGATTAAAAGTCAAGTGCTCTACCGACTGAGCTAGTAAACCGTATTACCTGGCAACGTTCTACTCTCCCACACAGTCCCCCGTGCAGTACCATCGACGCTGTAGAGCTTAACTTTCCTGTTCGGAATGGGAAGGAGTGTTTCCTCTACGCCATCATCACCAGATGTTTTATTTTGTTTGCTGAGTTTTGCTCTCAACAATTACTTATTATATAGACTTTATATACATATGTCAACATATTTTTTAAATTTTTTTCATTTTTTATTTTTTACATTATATAATGCCCTAAAAACCCTTATTTTATGCCACTTGTTAAAAATATTTTTTGTTTTTATAATAAAAATTTATAGTTTTTTTGTTTATTTATTTTATTAATTTTATAAATATAATAAACTAATACTTAAATATATAAAGTATAAAATCTTTAAAAAGTACTATAATTTTTAAATATAAAAAAATCCTAAACAAAATGTTTAGGATTTATGGTGCATCATCAGGGGATCGAACCCGGGACACCCTGATTAAGAGTCAGGTGCTCTACCAACTGAGCTAATGATGCATATTACCTGGCAACGTTCTACTCTCCCACAC
>JBJEDW010000020.1:0-16061 GCA_051872415.1 Bacilli bacterium | reverse complement strand
TCATTTCATATACTAATTGACACTATTATGTCAAATTTTTATGCGATTGCCTTAATATTTTATTAAAAACTTTATCGGTCAAACATTTGTTCTTTTTTTATTTTATGTTTTTATTACATTAGTTAGTATGACTTTCCTATTATATAAAAAAGACGAAACATAAATATTATCTTAAAACAATTTTATACTTCATCTTACTAATTTTATTTTATCAATCTACTAATTTAACACTAACAAGTTTTGAAACTCCAGATTCTTGCATTGTAATACCATATAATGTATTTGCATATTCCATTGTTTTCTTTTTATGAGTTATTATGATAAGTTGAGTTTTTCCATTATATTTTTTTAGATAAGAACCGAATCTATCAACATTTGCTTCATCTAAGGCTGCCTCTACTTCATCAAATAAACAAAATGGGATTCTTTTTATATTAAGAATTGCAAATAGTAAACTTATCGCTGTTAAGGTCTTTTCTCCTCCAGAAAGAAGATTAATACTTGATAGTTTTTTACCAGGAGGAGTTACTATAATATTTACTCCTGTTTCTAAAAGATCGTTTTTATCAGTAAGCTCTAGTTTTGCTTCTCCACCTTTAAATAATTCTTTAAAGACTTTATCAAACTCTATTTGAATTTGTTTAAAAGCTCTTATAAATTCTGCTTTCATTACTTCATCAAGTTCAGAGATTATTTTTAAAAGTGTTTTTGAAGCTTCTTCTAAGTCAGAATTTTGTTTTGTTAAGAATTCATAACGAGTACTTATTCTATCATATTCTTCAATTGCACCGACATTTACATTTCCAATATTACTTAAAACTCTTTTATATTCATTTACTCTTTTTCTAGCAATATCTTCATCTATTTCTAAAATATAATTAGATTTAGCTTTTTCAAATGTCATTTGATAAGTTTCACTTAAATTATTAAGCAGATTATCCATTTTAACACTTGTTTTAGAATTATTAATTTCACTTTCTTTTAGAGTTTTTTCAAGTTCTCTTATTTTAGTATTATTAATCCTAAAAGATGCTTCTAATTCATCTATTTTAGCTTCTATTTTTTCTTTGTTTAAAAGTTCTTGTTTAGATCTTTTTTCTACTTCTTGTTTCTTAGCCATTACTTCATAATATTTCTGTAAAACTTTTTCTTCTTCATCTTTAATATTATCATTTATTAAAGCTTTGAAACTTTCTAATTCTTTATTTGTTTTAACTTGTTCTTGGGTTAAGTTATAATATTGTTCTTGTTTAGATTTTTTTTCTTCTTCTAGGATAACTTTTTCTTTTTCTTTTTCAAATACTTTGTTTTGGATTTCTTTTTGCTGTTTTTCTTTTGAGTTTTCAAGTTCTTTCAAGTTTTTAATTTCTTCTTCTAACTTTTCTTTTTCATTTGTTAGTTTTTGAAGTTCATATTTTTCACTTATTATAGAACTTGTTTTTATTTTTCCTCCAGTAATTGATCCTCCGACATTTATAACTTCTCCAGTTAAGGTAACAATACGATATCTATTATTTATAATTTTACTTATTCTATTAGCATTATCAATATTGTCTACTAAAATGACATTTCCAAGTTGATTTTTGATTATATTTTCATATTTTTGATCGCACTTTACAATCCTATCAAATGTATTTATAAAACCTTGTTCTTGTTTTAAGAGTTCCAAAGTAGAATTATCAATAAATCTTGATTTGATTACTTCAAGTGGAAAGAATGTTACTCTTCCTAGGTTATTTTCTTTTAGAAAGTTAATGGCACTTTTAGCATTTTCTCTAGTATTTACTACAATATAGTCTTTAGCAGAGGCAAGTGCAACGGAAAGTGCAACTAAGTATTTATCTTCTGTTTCTATTAAGTCTGATATTGTATTATGAATTCCACTTAGTTTAGGATTTGAAAGAACTTTTTTTACATTTGGATTTATTCCTCCACCTTGCTCTATATAATCTGTTAAGTACTTTATTTTATAAGATATTTCTGTTAGTTTCTTACTTTTTAAAGAAAGATTGCTTTGGTAATGATTTTTTTCATTTTCTTTGTCTTTTAGATTTTTATAGATATTTTCTAAGTCATTTAAAAAGTTTTCTTCTTTTAAAGAGATTATTTCTAAATCATTTTTTAGTGAAGAAAGTTCATTGTTAAGAGATAAACTTTTTTCTTTTAGATTAGTTATATTTTCATGAACTTTTATATCTGTACTTTGATATTTACTTCTTTCGTTTAGAATATTTTTTTCGCCATTTAATCTTTCAAGTTCTTTTGTTAATTCTATATATTCTTTATTTAAATTTGCAATTTTCTCGTTTGTTTTATTAAGACTTTCTTTTATTTCTTCTAAACTGGCATCTGAAGTACTAGAACTAGTCATTAAATGTGCTATTTCATTTTGAGTTTTTTCTATTTTTTCTTCGTTTTCATGAAAAGAAGTATTTAATTTTTCTAAATCATGCACTATTAAGGCTATTTCAACATCACTAAGTTTTTCTTGATAATCTAAGTATTTTAAAGCTTCTTCTCTTTGAATTTTTAATGGCTCTATTTGGGTATCAAGTTCAGTTATAATATCTTTTATTCTAGTCATATTATCTTTAGTTTTATCAAGTTTTCTTAAAGCTTCTTCTTTTCTTTTTTTATATTTTAATACTCCAGCAGCTTCTTCAAAAATTGCTCTTCTTTCATAAGGAGAACTATTTATTATATTTCCTACTTCTCCTTGTGAGATTATGTTAAAGGCATATTTTCCTATACCACTATCGATAAAAAGATTATTTATGTCTTTTAAACGACATTTTTCATTGTTAATAAAATATTCATTTTCTCCACTTCTATATACTTTACGAGTTATTGATATTTCAGTATAAGGTACTTTTAAGTAAGAATCACTATTATCAAATACTAAGGTTACTGATGCTAAATTAAGGGGTTTTCTGCTTTTAGAACCTGAAAAAATTATATCAGACATATTATTTGTTCCACGTAGTGTTTTTACTGATTGTTCTCCGAGAACCCATTTTACTGCATCAACAATATTACTTTTTCCACTTCCATTTGGACCGACAACACAAGTGATATTATCATCTAAGTTTAAGTTTATTTTATCTGCAAAAGATTTAAAACCTGATGCTTTTATTTCTTTTAAATACATGAAATCCACATCCTCATTATTTTTCTATAAGTAATTATAACAAATTTTTTTTAAAATAAAAAGAACTAACTTTACTAAATTAGTCCTAATACTATTTATTTTCTACTTTTTACATATGCTTTTTGTCTATACTCAGTATCATCAAAATCAGGTTCAAAAACTACTGTTATATCATATGGTTGTATCTTTTCTTCTAATTCATTCATTGCTTTGATTATTTTTTTGTTACTTGAGCGACATAATGGACTTGTTGCCCCGGGTAATTCTTTACTAATTCTAATGCTTTGTGCTTGACCTATTCTATATAGTATTTGAGCATGATCATGTCTATCTACTCCAGTTTGTAATGCATCTCTTACTATTTTTATTGCACCTTTTAGGCTTTTATAAGAATCATCTGCTAACAAGTCATCAATTATATCTGTAAATTCCTCAAGTATTTCTTCATCTGTTATATCAATAATAACTTTTTCTTTTTCCATATTAGTACCTCCCCCACTTAATTGTAACACATATAATATAGATTTAACAGAAAAATAACTAAGTTTAGTATACTTAGTTATTGTAGGTATATCCACATATATCACACAAATTATTATTTATATCTAATTCTTTTCCACATTGTGGACATATTTTTGTTTGATTTAAATAATTTTGATTATTAATATTATTGTTCAATATAGTTTGAGTTTGATAATTATCCATATCATTTATAGGCATTTCACTATTTTTATTCGTTATATTAATATTTTGAATATTTTCATTTGAAGTATTTTGTTCTACATTTTGATAAATGTATTGATTATTTGAATTTTCAATATTTGATTGATTATTAGAATCTGTCATTTGATTAATTGTTTGTTGATTATAATATTGGCTTTCTTGTCTTTCAGTTGTATAATTTATACTTTCATTTTTATTTACATCTTTTATTGAAATATATCTAGTATATAAAAATTGCATTAGCAATATTATTGCATTTATAACTATACTTAATATCATAACCAATAAAGTTGCTTCTTCTAGCAGACTACTAGCTACATAGGATCCGAATACAATTAAATAGAAAATTAATAATTTTTTTAAAAAACTTTTTAATTCTGTACTTGAAATTGTATATTTTTTAAAAACACTTTTTAAAATTACCTATGATCTTTATAAACAGTGCAACTAAAATTGCTAAAACTAACATATATGAAGATTCAAGCGGTTCAACAATAATTCCTGAAATTATGGAAGTTCCAATCGAAATAATAATTCCCCATATCAAATAATCTATTATATATTGAATTAGCATTTTCCCAGATTTTACTATTTTTCTTTCCATATAAACAATCCTTCCTTTGACTTTGTTCAAGGCACACATAGTCATGAAAATATATAGTTATTTTCAGACTATCACTTCCTACTATGATTTTATCATATTCTTTTTTTGTTTTGTTGTTATTAGACAATATTTTATGTATATTTACGTAAATTTTTAATCTCTTTTTTTATTTTTATCTTTTTTAATATATACTTATTACCTAATGAATTATATATCTTTACTAGTTTCTTTTTATTTAATTTAAGATAATCTTTAAAAACTTTATCCTCACCTTTTAAAAGAACTGGTCCATATTTTAGTTCAAAGTTATTATACTTTTCTTTTCCCTTTATAAATACAATAATAGGATAATATTTATCTTTATCAAGAACTATTTTTTCAGTTTCTATTTTAAAACCTAAACTACAAATACTTTTTCTAAGAAAGTAATAATCATTATTTGAGGATATTATAAGTTTATCTATTTTATTTAGAACTTCTTTATCTTTTTTTAAAATATTTACTATAGTTTTACTACCAAGTCCTGAAAGGATGATAGTATCTACTCCTTCTTCATAGCTTTCAAGTCCATCTTTTTTTGTTATCTTTATGTTTTTTACAGTGTATTTTTTGATATTTTCTTTTGCTATTTTTAATGGTTTTTCATTAATATCACTTGCTATAGCTTTGATATTTTTTTTATTTTTGACAACGTAAATATCTAGAAGAGCATGATCACATCCAATATCTAAAATAAAAGAGTTATCTGTTACTAACTCCCCGATAACTCTTAATCTTTTTGAAATTTTCATTAGTCTGTTAGAAAATCCTTTAATTTTTTACTTCTTGATGGATGTCTCATTTTTCTAAGTGCTTTTGCTTCTATTTGTCTTATTCTTTCACGAGTTACTCCGAATATTTGTCCTACTTCTTCTAAAGTTCTACATTGTCCATCATCAAGTCCAAATCTAAGTTTTAGTACTTTTTCTTCTCTTTCTGTAAGAGTTTCAAGAACACTTCCTAGTTCTTCTTTTAAAAGTTCTGCAGTTGCATATTCTTCAGGTGACATCATTCTTTCATCTGGTACAAAATCCCCAAGATGGGAATCATCTTCTTCTCCAATTGGAGTTTCAAGAGATACTGGTTCTTGACTTATTTTTACTACTTCGCGTACTTTTTCTTCAGTTATACCAAGTTTATCTGCCAGTTCCTTGTCAGTAGGTTCTCTATTTAGTTCTTGAGTAAGCTGACGTTGTACCCTAGCAAGTTTATTTATTGTTTCTACCATATGAACAGGTACTCTTATAGTACGAGCTTGATCTGCAATAGCACGAGTAATTGCTTGTCTTATCCACCAAGTAGCATAAGTTGAAAATTTATAACCCTTACTTGGATTAAATTTTTCAACTGCTTTCATTAGACCAATATTTCCTTCTTGAATTAAATCAAGAAAAGCCATTCCACGTCCTACATATCTTTTAGCAATTGATACTACAAGTCTTAGGTTTGATTCTGCTAAAATTCTTTTAGCATCTTCATTTCCTTCTTCTACTTGAAGTGCATATTCATATTCTTCTTCACTAGTAAGTAAGTTTATTCTACCAATTTCTTTTAGATACATTCTAACAGGATCATTTATTTTTATATCTTTGTTAGAAGAATCACTTATTATTATTCCATCATCATCGTCATCATCATCGTCAGGTTCATCATTTACTTCATTTGAAACAATTTCAATTCCATTTTGCATGAACATATTATAAAGTTCATCTAGTGAGTCACTATCTGGTTCAATTCCTTTTAAATGTTCTGCTATTTCTTCAAATGTTACTTTGTTATCATTTTTTTTACCAAGTTCTAATAAATCTTTTTTTCTTTCTTCGAAGGATTTAATTTCATTAATCATTAAATTTCACTCCCTATTTTTACAAGTCTAATTTTTTCTAGTGTTTCTGCTTTTTTGACAGGATCTATTTCTTCATTCATTAAATTTTTTAACCTTTTTATTTCTTGGTTCGTATTATATTCTCTTATCACTGCCATATAATCTTCAAAAGCTTCAAAATTAGCCTCGTTATCCCCTGCATATTGAAGTACTTCTTTTGTTAACTCAAGAAGCTCTTCTTTATCTGTTAAACTAGTAATAAAATCTGCTAAAACCAAAGAACCATTCATTTTATAAGCATATATAATTTCATTAGCTAAATATCTTGCTTCTTTAATTGGTAAATAGTTAAGCCTCTTTTCATAAACTTTTGTTTTTTCGTAACTATTCATCATTATGTATAAAATATCATAAGTTGCTTTTGTATACTTATTTAATTTCTTTTTGGACACTGGTTTTGTTTTTAACGTTTCAATTTTACTACACTTTTCTATTTTTTTCAAGCTATTTTTTAAAATATTTATGTCTATATCAAACTCTAAAGCTATTTTTTTAAGAATAAATTCTTGTTTTATCTCATCATCTTCTTGTTTCACTTCTTTTAATACTGAGTTAATATAGTCTGTTTTATCTTCTAAATTAGAAAGATTTAGTCCATCTCTCATATGATAAAGTTTATATTCACTAAAGGCAATAGCATTTTCATAGAGATTTCTATATTCTTTTTCTCCATATTTTAAAATAAATTCATCGGGATCTAAATCTTCTTTTAAAGATATAACAAAAACATTACAATTTGCATTTACAAGATCTTCTCCAACACTTAAAGCGGCTTTTTTACCTGCACTATCTCCATCTAAACAAATATATATGTTTTGAGATAATCTTTTTAAAAGATTTATTTGTTCTTTAGTAAGAGCAGTACCCATAAGTGCTACTACATTTTTTATTCCAATCGAGTAAAGTCTTATCACATCCATAAAGCCTTCAACTAAAATAACATTTTTAGATAAACGAACATGTTCTTTAGCATTGTAATAATTATATAAAATTTCTCCTTTTTTAAAAATTGGAGTTTCTTTGGTATTGATGTATTTACTTCCTTCAGTGGTGTTATAAATTCTACCAGAAAATCCTATTACTCTGTTATTAGTATCAAAAAGAGGAAACATAATTCTGTTAAAATACAAATCATGAAAACCTGTTCCTAGTCCATATTTTTCTATTTCAATACTACTATAATCTTTTTTTGTTAACACTTTAGTAAGAGCATCTTTATCAAGTGCAAGACCTATTTTGAATTCTTTGATTAAGTCTTTAGAAATTGATCTTTTTTCTAAGTATTCTATAGCTTGCCACCCTAAACTACTATTAATATTATTTTGATATAGTTTAAGTGCTAAATCATACATTTTGTAGTACTTATCAAACTTAGTAGAAGTATTTTTTACACCTCCTGTATTAAAATCAATGCCTTTTCTTTTAGCTAAAATAGAAAGAGCTTCTTTAAAATCAACATTTTCATAATCCATGACGAAAGTTATTACATTACCACTTGCACCACAAGAGAAACATTTATAAATTTGTTTATCACTTGAAACACTCATACTTGGATTAGTATCATCGTGAAAAGGACAAACTCCAAAATAGTTTTTTCCTTTTTTTGTCAGAGGCAAGTAACTTGATATTACATCTACTATGTCATTTGCTTTTCTTATTTCATTTACTTTATCATCCATAGTATACCTCCTTTAAATCAATATATATTATACAACTAAAACAAGGAAAAAAAAAGAGTTTAATTATCCATAAATTCTCCTGTACTTTTCTATAACTTTTTTTCTTTCTTTATCGTAAGTAGATTTACCAGTTATACAATTATAAAGTTTTTTCTTTATCTCTTCTGTTAAAGGCATTCCCTCTTGAGCCATAGTACCATCAACTTTTCTTATTTTTTCTTGTATTTCTTTTTCATTCAAAACTCTCTTATCATTCATTAAAATCACTCACTTTCTCAAGTTTTCAGGTATATCTATTATATCATAAATCACTTAATATATCATTAGTTTTAACAAAATTAACTAAATTAACAATAACTCTTTAAAACTTATTCACATAAAAAAATCAAATATTATCTAAAAACTTATTTATTTCTTGATAGCAATCTTCTCTACTATCTAATAATTTTATAAACTTATCAAGCAAGTTTTGTTTAGTTAAATACTTCTCATAAGAAGACATTGCTAACTTTAAATATAAATTAAAATTTTCATTATCAAGAACTCTTTCAAGTAAAACATTATTCTTTTCAACTACTATAAAACTTATATCTAACTTTTTTAATTTATTTATAACTTTATCATAACTTGCACTTCCAAATGAAGTCATATCTTTAATATATTTATAGTCAAACAAATACCAAATAACTTTAGCAGAGTTATAAAATGTTTTATAAAAGATTCCCTCTTTTATAACTATTAAACTACTAGGATACTTCTCTTTATAAAGATTATATAAATCTATACTCTTCACCTTAAAATTCCTCTTTTCTTTTTTATTACAAATAAAATAACCATAATAACTAGCAT
This sequence comes from Bacilli bacterium, assembly GCA_051872415.1. Taxonomy (GTDB): domain Bacteria; phylum Bacillota_I; class Bacilli_A; order RF39; family UBA660; genus UMGS1449. The sequence goes on along the minus strand of JBJEDW010000020.1, from coordinate 7,134 downwards.
ACGACTTAAAAAACTTTATTTTATCTTTTGAATACAAATACTTAAGTTTTCTTTTTACTTTACTATATGTCTTTTTATTATAGTTAATTTTTAATTTATTATTTACTACTCTATATTTATATCCTAGAAAATTAATACCATTATCTAGTCTATAAATATTACTCTTTTTATTAAGTAAAAGTTTATTTTTATGTAATTTTTCCTCTATTTTCTTCCATATCACTTTTAAATTTTCTTTATTAGTATCAAGTATTAAATAGTCATCCATATACTTTATAAAATACTTACATTTTAAGTTTTCTTTTATAAAATGATCTATATCATTTAAATAGAAAACTGCTAAAAACTGACTTGTCATTGCTCCAATACTTAATCCTTTATTATTTTTATATTCTGGAATATCAATATTATATTTTTTATTATAAAATAATACTTTTTCATTAAAATACTCTTTATTAGTTTCTCCAATCAAAGTTTTTATAAGATTTATAACATCTTGATCTTCTATCTTTAATTTTAACTTTTCTAATAAAATATCATGATCAATAGAATAAAAGTATTTACTTATATCTAGTTTTAAACAATATATTGGTTTATTTTTATTATTTATTATTAATTTATTAAGATATTTTACTAATAATTTATTTGCATAACTAGTACCTTTTTCTTTTCTAGTAGCAACATTTTGATCTATTAAAGATGATTCAAGATAAGGAATAAGATAATAGTTTGTAATGAAATGATTAACTATTTTATCTATTACTACCTGACTTGCAACAAGTCTTGGTTTTGGTTCAAATATCATAAATACTTTATACTTACTTGGTTTATATGTTTTATTATATAAACTATCATATATATAATTTATATTAGTACTTAAATTAAGTGAAAAATCATAGACTTCTTTTTTGTTTTTACATGTTTTTTTAACAATATTCCACATCTTATAAAGATTATCTATTTTTAAATGTTTATAATAGATATCATTAGTTTTTTTCTTCTTTGAATTTCCATCCATAAACAATATTTTTAATATTTCCTAACTTAGAAATTGCTACATCTAAATTATGTTTTTTTATTTTTTCTATTTTTCTTAATCTATAAAGTAACATATCAATAAGAGAAATAGTAACTTGTAATTCTATTAAGTATTTCATTCTTATGTTTCCTTTATTATAACTTGCATAAAACATATTCTTTGGTAGCATATATACCTCATCTAATAACTTTATTCTTATGTTTCTATGAACACTTGGAATATCATTAATTATGTACTTTTCAGTATAATTTAAGAAGTCTGCTATTTTATTATATAAACTATAATTTTGATTATTCATAAACATTCTCCTTGTGTACCTAAAATTATTGCAGTCCTTTAAAGACTACAATAATTTGTATACACGATTTTTGGAAATATTTCCATAGAACTATACCTGTTTCACTAAGAAGTGCTAAACTTTACCCTTAACAATACTTTGCTAAAAGTTTAGCGAGGATAGTAAGTGAAAATGAGGGACGGACGCCATTAGAATTATCAGCGTTGTTGGCATTCAGGTTGCCATCAGAATTCACGTTCGAGACGTTAGCGTTACCATTGTTGAAGTCATTAGGCGAGGCAAGCCATAACTTTTTATGCGGTATAATCCTAAGTTAACTATTATAAAAATAGATTAACCCTTTTTTAAATTTCCCGCTCGAAGGGTTTCTCGCGGGGAGCAAAGGCATCTTCTTGCGAAGATGAGTTTGGGACAAATTATTTTGCTGGTGGTACATTTTGTCCAACCATATATGGATTACTTGATGTACCATCACCTCCATCTATATTTGTCCCAGGTTTAAGTGAAATGGAGGGACGGACGCCATTAGAAATACCAGCGTTGCCGGCATCGGCATCCAGGCGGCCATCAGAATCCACGCCCGAGACGTAAGCGAGACCATAGGCGAAGGCATTAGGCGAGGCAAGCCAGTAATAATTTCCTGTTGTTAAATAACTACTTCCACTATAACCTGGATAACCATTTCCTGCTAAAGTAACTTCCTCTCCAGTTAATAACCCTACTGGATAAGTTAACTTTCCATTGCCATTTGTCCCTACTGTGAAACTATCATTTTTTGTTGTACATTTTAAACCTAGATTTATTGTTTTTCCTGTTTCAAACCGATCTATTGTTTCTTCTAGTTTGAATAATAGTAAGGTATTATTAATTTCTTCATATGTTGCATTCGTTACACCAGCATTTGTATCTTTATCAAAAACACCTTTATTATAAATTGTTCTATCATTACACCAAATAGTGTCCTCGAGTAAAGATGTTTGACTATTCATATTTGATGAGTACCAACTATCTATAAATGTTTTTATTGTAGAATCATTTTCATTACTACTATTAGCAAGCATTTCATTAAGAGCTTCTTCTATATTTACTCCACCTGTCAGTTTCAGAGAAAAAACATTTCCATTTATAGTAAGTAATATATAGTATACTTCTGAACAACTATTAGAACTATTAAAACATGTATAGTGGTGATTTGCTCCAATTGTTTGATAATCATTATCATAACTTGTACTTGTTATTGTATCTTTTAAAGTATATTTTCCATCTGAATATGTTACATCATTTCCATATATTATGGTATTAGTGTCTCCAGCCATACTCGCTTGATACTCTATATATCTTGTTCCGTACATATAACCTACATCTGCCGGACTATAACCAGCTTCCCGAAGAGTTACCGAAGGTGTAGATCCTGCTTCTTGTAAAATTTGTCTTGAACTTGTACTTTCTTCTTTTCCTTGTGTTTCTAGAGTTGTTACAGAGTTTTCTTCAGTTGCATTATTAGAAGATACTGTTGTGTCATTAACATAATTATATTTACTTTTCCCTATTGTTGAAGCACTTCCTGTATTATTACAATCTCCATCGTATTCTCCGTTATATATTAGTTTTACTCCTCCGGTTTCTGTTGTTCTTACTATTTTCCAGCAATAATTATTAAATGCTAAATTGTTATTATCTACTTCTCCTCTATAGTAATATACTGGATATTCTCCATTTGTTCCTGTTCCTGCTCTTTGATATATTCCTTTTCCATTAGTATCAGATGGTGCTTCTGCAAAGTTTATTCCTGTTTGGGCTGTTACATAAGTACTTGAAGTATTATCTAATACACTATTATCTGCGATTATTCTAGCAAGTCCTGTTAAATAGTTTTCTCCACCATTTACTCCTATCTTAAATTTATATTGATAAGTTTTTACTGAATCCGTGTTTTCATCATAAAACTTACTTGCATCTACTTCACTATCTATCCATACTCTTAGTTTATATTTATCTTTTATTTCAGTAATTGTTTTACTATGAGTATTTACTTTACTATATAATGAATAATTACTTAAATCACTTATTTTAACTGGGCTTACTAACTGATTATTATCATAATCTGTTAAATAAACCTTTACTTCATTATCATTTAAAGATGTGTATCCTGTATCTGTACTTAGTTTTTCTATTTTTATTTCATACCCTAGATTCATATCTCTACTTGCTTTTGTTATTACTGCAAAGTCAAATGTTTCTAGAGTTTTACCTTCATTATCACTCATAGGTAACTGATTAGTTAAATTTATTAAATTTGTATTACTTTCCAAAAGTTCTAACGATACTTCTCCAGTTTCTAGGGTATTACTACTTCCTAAAAAGCTATAATTCCACACAGCAAAACTTATGCCAACACATAGCATAATTAATACTACTACTAGAGAAATTGTTATTACTTTCCTTTTGTTATCTCCTTTATTTATAGGGTTTTTAGTTAATTCTGCCCCCCCCCCAGACGAACATTTGTTTGTACTTTTAAATAATTTTTTCATAGTATTTAACTCCTTTTTTGCATGAAAAAATAAATTTTTCATCTACTTATTTTCATAACCTAATTATACATTTTATCTTTTATTTTGCAAACACTTTTTTACACTTTTCTACAAAAGTTAACGCAAATTAACACAAAAACAATAACAATTTATAACAATTAATAAATTATATTTTATTAATTAAATTACAAATACTTAATAAAATCATCTTCAATTTAAACTAATTTCATGCTAAAATGATAATGGTGATGCTTATATGATAGACAATTTTGTAAAAAGTTTTAAAGAAACAACAATAGCAGTAGTACCAATTTGTTTAATTGTTACTATAATTGCTTTAATATTTGGTTTTGATACTGGAACAATTAGTTCTTTTATTATTAGTTCAATACTTTTAATAATTGGAATTAGTTTGTTTACCTTTGGTGCAGATATATCAATGATGATGATTGGAGAAAAACTTGGAAATAAGCTTATCCAAAGTAAAAAAATTATTTTTATTCTATTGATAACTCTTGTAATTGGAATAATAATAACTCTAGCAGAGCCAGATCTTAGAGTTTTAGCAGAACAAATAACAAGTATTCCAAGTACTACTTTAATACTTGCTGTTAGTATTGGAGTTGGTATATTTCTTACTCTAGCAGTTGCGAAAATATTATTTAAATTAAGTTTAAGAACAATTCTTATTATTTGTTACTCTTTAATATTTGTACTTATGTTTTTCGCCCCAAATGAGTTTATTCCTATATCATTTGATTCAAGTGGTGTTACTACTGGACCAATAAGTGTTCCATTTATTCTAGCTTTAGGAATTGGTCTTACTGCTTTTAGAACTGATAGTAATACTAAAAATGATACATTTGGACTTATTGCTCTATGTTCTATTGGTCCAAAACTTACTGTTTTAATACTTGGATTACTTTTTAGTGGCTCTAATAGTTATGATACTTCAATTTATTTAAATAATAGTCCTATTATTATTCAGTATGTTAATAAATTTATAGATTGTTTTAAAGAAGTAGCTATTTCTATTATTCCAATTATTTGTTTATTTATTTTATTAAAAATATTATTTAAAAAAGATTTTTCAAAAAAACAAACTAGAAAAATAATCGTTGGTCTTTTTGCTACTTTCACTGGACTTTGTCTGTTTTTAACTGCTGTTAATGTTGGATTTATGAAAACAGGTTTCTTACTTGGGGAAAGCTTTGGACATTCTAATTTAATAAATGTATTAATACCATTTGGTATGATTATTGGTTTCTTAGTAGTTTTTGCAGAACCTGCGATTAAAATACTAACTAACGAAGTAGAAGAAATAACCGAAGGATCAATATCAAAAAATATAATGAAAATAGCTATATCAATTGGCGTTTCTGTAGCAATTCTTCTTTCAATACTTAGAGTAATCTATCAAATACCAATAACATATTTCTTATTAATTGGTTACGGACTTGCCCTGCTTCTTACCTTTATTGCTCCGAAAATGTTTACTGCCGTTTCATTTGATGCTGGAGGATCGGTATGTGGTCCACTTACTGCAAGTTTTATACTTCCCTTAGTAATTGGACTTTGTGAAAGTTTAAATGGAAACATAATGTTAGATGCTTTTGGACTAATTGCCTTCATCGCCCTTTCCCCTCTTCTTACAGTACAACTTTTAGGAATAGTATTTAAATTTAAAACTAAGCAAGAAATATTTAAAAATATTGATGAAGATATCATTGAATACGAATGGAGGAATGCTCTATGATTGAATTACTATGTTTAATATCAGATGAAAAAGAGGATAAAATAATTAAACCCCTGTATGATAAATACAATATGCCTTTTAATCTTGCAACCCATGGAGAAGGAACTGCTTCATCTTCAATTTTAGAATATTTTGGTTTAGAAGAAGTAAAAAAATATATATACTTTTCACTTATAAATGAAGAAAATAAAAAAGAAATTTTAAAAGATATAAAAAAGAATTTTGAACTAGATAAACCCGGAAATGGTATATGCTTTACATTACCACTTTCTAGTTCAACAAAATATATTCAAGATAAATTTAAAAATTCCAAGGAGGAAAGTATGAAAAATAATGAAATAAAAAATGAAACTACTAAAAATAAAGAATATCATTTAATAGTGACAATTGTAACTGAAGGATATTCTGAAACTGTTATGAATACTGCTAAAAAAGCAGGTGCAGGTGGAGGAACTCTTTTAAGAGGAAGAAGTTTATTTCAAAAAAACTCTAAAAGACAATTCTTAGGTTTTTCAATAGAACCTGAAAAAGATGTAGTTTTAATAGTTGCAGACAAAAAAATAAAAAATGATATAATGAATGCCATTGTAAAAGAAACAGGATTAAAAACTAAAGGTGGAGGAATAATTTTTTCTCTTCCAATAAGTGAAGCAATTGGACTTTTCGAATAAAATACCTATTTGGTATTTTTTATTTTTAGAACTACTAGAATTATCTTGATATACAAACGTTTGTTTGTTGTAATGAGAATGGAACATTTAGTTGTTGAGCCTCTACCTCTAATCTTTACACAGAGAGGAGATTTGAGAGATTTGAAAAAACGTGAATATAACATAAAGTTACTTCGCTATATATCACTCATTTTACTACTCTTAACCATACTGGTTTTAGTAATAAAAAAATGACACTTAATTCGCATTTGAATTAAATGTCGACCAAATAATTTTTAGGTAGACATTCAGCATACGAAAACTGAATGTTCCCTTTTTTTATTTTATGCAAGTCCTCTTGCTTACATACTAATGTTATCATGAAAGCATTGTTTTGTCAAAAAATTATTTTTAAACTCATGATGATCTTTTTAGTTTAAAAAAACTTTAAAATTTCCTTGATGCACAAACATTTGTTTGTTATAATAAAAATGGAACATTTAGTTGTTGAGTGTCTACCTCTAATCTTTACACAGAGAGGAGGTTTGAGAGATTTGAAAAAACGTGAATACAACATAAAGTTACTTCACTATATATCACTCATTTTACTACTCTTAACCATACTGGTTTTAGTAATAAAAAAATGACACTCATTCGTTAGAATAAGTGTCTAACCAATATAATTTTTGGGTAGACATTCAGCATTGCTAAACTGAATGTTCCCTTTTTTATTTTATGCAAGTCCTCTTGCTTACATACTAATATTATCATGAAAACACTATTTTGTCAAAAAATTATTTTTAAATCAGAGAAAAAGAGTAAATTTTTTTCGCAAAAAATTTGATATAATTACTACA
>JBJEDW010000019.1:0-16122 GCA_051872415.1 Bacilli bacterium | reverse complement strand
TTTACAATAATTACTTAATAATATCGTTTACTTTTAGTTAAAAATATTATATACTTAAGGTATAAAGATAAGGAGGCGGGATTATTAATAATAGTTTTAATGATTTATTTGATTATATAAATGATAATAATAATCAAAATAGATTAGTTCAAAAGAAAAAAAATAAAAAACTAATTCTTTGCCTCAACTTACTTGCAATTGCTCTTTTAATAGGTGGAGGATACGGAATAAAATATATATATGATCAGAAAAAAGATGTTGAGGAAGCAAAATTAAGACAACAGGAACTTTTAGCAAGTCAGCAAAAGAAAGCCAAAGAAATTACTGATAATATAAATAAACAAAAGGAAGAAGAAGAAAATAAAACTAATGTACACAGAGATTTTACTAAATTAAAAGAAGAAAACAGTGATACAGTAGCATGGCTTTATGTTCCAGATACTGATATAGATATGCCAATAGTAAAAGGAGAAAACAATAGTTATTATTTAACTCATGATTTTGATAAGACAAGTAACTCTATGGGATGGGCTTTTGCAGATTATCAAAATACATTTCCAGATCTTAGCACAAACACTATTATGTATGGACACACTTATAGACAAACAACTATTTTTAGTAAACTTAAAAATGTTTTAAAAGATAGTTGGCTAAATGATGAGAATAAACAAAAAATAACATTGGATACCGAAAAAGAAAGATTAATTTTTCAAGTATTTAGTGTTTATACTATAGAAGAAACAAATGATTACTTACACATAAACTTTAGTAGTAAAGAAAAGTATCAATCATACTTAAATAAATCTCTTAAAAGAAGTATTAAAGATTTTAAAATTAAACCATCAACTGATGATAAAATATTAACTCTTTCTACTTGTTATACAGATGATAGTCAAAGATTAGTTGTTCAAGCAAAATTAATAGGCTCTTATTAGAGCCTATATTTTTTATTAAGAACTAGTAGAATCATTATTATCTTCTTCACATCCATTATGTTCTTTTGTTTCATAATATACTTTGGAAGTGTCTGCTCCTAAATCTAAAATATGATTGTCATCGTTCTTAAAATCTTTACTGCATATTATATTAGCAGAATAACTAAATTTTCCGTCTTTAAATTTAATTACTAAACTATCAGAATCGTTTTGTAAAACACAATCCCCAAAATCAATATCTGGATTTATATTATATAAATCTTCTAATACCACGTTATAACATGTTCGTCCTTGTGTTTCTCCGTCACAAATACTATTTTCTAAACACCAAATATCTTCTTTATGGTCTGTATTATAAAGTTCTAAATTAGTTTCAAGTAATTTTTCAACAGATTCTCCTCCTTGAGTCTTGCTTTCACTTAAAGCATTCATAATACTTGGAATTGTAATTGCAGATATTATCCCAAGTATTACTACTACTAAAATAAGTTCAACTAATGTAAATCCTTTTTTATTCATTGTTTACCTCCTAAAAAATCTAAAAGCTTATCTTCATTCCATATTTCTATTCCGAGTTTTACAGCTTTTTCATATTTACTACCAGGATTATCTCCGACTATTACAACATCTGTTTTTTTAGAAACAGACATGCTTACATCTCCTCCACGAAGAGCTATTTCTTCTTTTAAAGTATCACGTGGCATTACTGAAATAGTTCCGGTAATTACAAATTTTTTATTTAAAAAGTTAATATCTTCTTTTAACTCTTTTCCAAGATATTTCATATTTAATCCCAGATCTTTTAATTTTTCTATCAATTTTATATTTTCAGGTACTTTAAAATAATCTGTTATACTTTTGGCCATTACTTCTCCAATATCAGTAATATCTACTAAATCTTCAAAAGATAAATTCATTATGTTATCCATTGTCTTAAACTTTTTGGCAAGCAAAAGCGCTGATTTTTCTCCGAAATGTCTTATTCCTAAACCAAATAATAGTTTTTCTAAGGAAGATTGTTTTGATTTTTCTATAGCCTCCAGTAGATTATCTACTTTCTTTTCTCCGAAACCTTCAAGAATTTGAAGTTCTTCTTTATATTTTTTAAGTTCATAAATACTTGAAATGTCTGTTAAATAACCAAAATTATAATAATCTTCAATTATTCTATCACCAAGACCATCAATATTCATAGCTTTTCTACTAGCGAAATGGATAAGAACCGAAGCTTTTCTAGCATCACATAATGGATTAGGACAATAATGATTAGCTTCATCCCCTTTTCTTACCAGTGGTGTATTACAAACTGGGCATTTGTCAATCATTTTAAATTCTGGAAGTACTTTATCTCTTCTATCTAAATCAACTTTTACAACTTCTGGTATTACATCTCCTGCTTTTTGGATAACAACAATATCTCCAATTCTGATATCTTTACTAGTAACATAATCTTCATTATGAAGAGTTGCTTTTCTAATTGTTGATCCTGCTACTCTGACAGGTTCAAGCATTGCATTCGGAGTAATTTTACCAGTTCTTCCTACAGTAAATACAATATCCGTAAGTCTTGTTGTAACTTTTTCAGCTGGAAATTTATATGCTGTTGCCCACTTTGGACTTCTAGCAGTAAATCCTAGATTTTCTTGCATAGATATATCATCAACTTTTATAACTATTCCATCAATATCATATTCAAGCTCTTCACGAATAGCAGTAATTTCTTCAATAAAGCTCAGAACTTCTTCAATTGATTTACATATTTTTCTTTTTTCATTTACTTTAAAACCTAACTCCTTCATAAATAAAAGTGCTTCACTATGTTTATAAAGACCATAGTCCATTGGATTAGGTAAATGATAAATAAAATTATTAAGTTTCCTTTGAGCAGTAACTTTAGAATCAAGTTGTCTAACACTACCACTTGCAAGATTACGACAGTTTTGAAACTGTTCCAAACCTTGTTCTCTTCTTTCTTTATTTACTCTATTAAACTCTTTCTTATCAATAAAGATTTCACCACGTACTTCAATGTCTATATCTTGTGTAAGTTTTAAAGGAATAGCTTTTATAGTCTTAACATTATTAGTAATATCTTCTCCTACTTTACCATCACCACGAGTTGCTCCTGCTACTAAAATACCTTTTTCATATGTTAAACTAATAGCAAGACCATCTATTTTTAATTCACAAACATAAGTAGGATTAAATCCTTCTTTTCTAATTTTTTCATCAAATCTTATAATTTCACTTTCATTAAAAACATTACCAAGTGAAAGCATTGGTCTTTTATGAATTACTTTTTTAAAATTAGAAATAACCTCTGATCCTACTCTAGAAGTTGGAGAAGAATCAAGTTTATATTCTGGATACTTTTCTTCTAAACTAATAAGTTCTTGCATTAATCTATCATATTCACTATCACTAACACTAGGTTTATCTAGTATATAATACTCATAATTATATTTATTTAGAAGATCGGAAATTTCTTTTATTCTGTTTTTCACATCCATAAGTAACCCTCCATATTCTATAATTATTATAAAAGAAATTTAAAAATAAAACAAGGAATAATACCAAAAATAAACAATTATCATATATTACTATAGGTGGTATTATGAAACATAGTTTCTTCTGTGGTTGTAACGCTTGTAGAAATAGAAGACGTGCCAGTAGATTTTATTTAGGTTTTTTATGTTTTTGGATACTAATTATAGTATACCAGTCTTTCATAACTATGTTTTTTTGCATTACATTTAATGCTGTTATTCTTTTCATTGAAATAATTTTATTTTTCATCTTCTTACTTAGAATACTATGGTAAAAATAAATAAATTTTAGCTCTATGCTTATTTATTTATTTTTTGTATTTACATATATCTTTTAAATTACAGTTATCACAATTTGGATTTTTAGCAGTACAATAGTATCTACCAAAATACACTAATCTAAGATGAGTTTCACACCATAATTTTTTTGGAATTTTTCTTTTTAAACTTTTTTCTACCTCTAAAACATTAGCATTATTTCTAGCAAGTCCAAGTCTTTTTGAAACTCTTTCTACATGAGTATCTACTGCAATATTAGGTTCTTTAAAAAGTTCACTTAACACTACACTAACAGTTTTTCTTCCTACCATTGGCAAGCTTTCTAATAATTTTCTATCGTTTGGAACACTTCCCCAGCTTTTTACTTTTTTTGCTATTTCAATAATAGCTTTACTTTTTTTAGTATAACTTCCTAAACTATAGATTATTTGTTCTACTTCTTTTAAAGGAGCTTTTTCTAATTTTTCTAAGCTATCATATTTAGAAAAAAGCTTTTTAGTTACAATATTAACTCTTTTATCAGTAGTTTGAGCACTTAACATAACTGCGATTAAAAGTTCATAATCTTTATTAAATTCAAGTTCACATACAGGATGTGGAATTAAGTTTTCTAACTCATTTAAAATTTTATCAATCATTTTCATCTAACCAATCATATTCAAAAAGTTCTATTTCTTCTTCAGAAGATCGTTTCTTTTTTCTTACATCACTTGCTTTTTTATAACCTTTTTTTGTCCAGTCATAAAGAATTTTATCAATATATTTTAAGTTACCTACTCCGTTTAATACCGCTTCTTTTAAAGCTTCTTTTATTAATTCTTCACTAATATTTGCATTTAACCAACCTGCAATTGTTTCATATTCAATTGGAGATAACGTTCTTCCAAGTTCTGTTTCTATTACATTATAAATTTTAGAGTTTTCTTGCTCTTTTATTTCTTCTTCACCATCTATTATTAAAGATGCTAATTTTTCATATAAGTAACTGATATCTAAATATTCTTTTATTTTACCATTTTCATTTTTCACTACTAGATTTATATATTTTTTTGTACATAATCCTGACATTAATTCAATTATTTCATTTACTTCATACCCTAGTATTTTACTAAAATGAATTGGATCAAAACAAATAGAATTTTCATAAGACATTAAAAGTGCGAGAAAAAGTAGTTCTTTTTCATTTATTTTAAGTTCTTTATAATTGGTAAGAAGAATACTAGGAATTACTAAATCTTTATTTTTGATAACATCTATTAACTTTTTACTTTTCATTGTTGCCTCCTTAGTATTTACCACTTATATATTTTTTCAAATCCTCTTTCTTATTAGGAATATTACCCAGCAGTACCTCTTTTTCAATATCATCAAATATTTCTTTTAAAAAACTATCTGGAGCTTTTCCAAGAACGCTACATATTTCTTCAACATTTATATTTAACTCTTCTCTATCTTTAATTGGCATTTTGTCATACTCAGTCATTATTTTTTTAGTATTAAGTTTTTTTAAATCACTCACCACTGATATAGGATAACCACCATATTTATATTTAACAAAAATGTTATTTATATCTTCCTGCATAACTATTTTTATTTTTTTAATTAAATCTTTTTCTTTTTTTGTAAAAGCATAATCAACATCTGTAATCATTGCCCAAATACCTATTAAATCTTTAGTACGTAAAACATATTTTAAGTTTTTTAACTCTAATTCTTCAACCAGTTCTAATTCTTGTAATAATTTAATTCCATATTTTTTGTGTTTAGAACAAAAAATTTTATTAAGTTCTTCTTTTTTTCTTTCATAAGATAAATTCTTTAATAAATGTTTGTTTTTTCTTATAGCAAGTTTTAAATCATTATCAAGTTTAAATTTAAAGATTGTAGCAAATCTAACTGCTCTTAGGATTCGAAGGGAATCTTCTTCTATTTTTTTATATGGATCTCCAATTGCTTTAATAAATTTTTTCTTTAGATCTTTTTTTCCATCATATAAATCGATAATATTATTATCTTTGTCTAAACAAATAGAATTTATCGTGAAATCTCTTCTTTTTAAATCTTCTTCAAAAGAATCTATATAAATTATTTTTTCAGGCTTTCTATTATTTTTATATTTTATGTCTTTTCTAAAAGTTGTTATATCAAATTTATAATCTTCTATTGAAAAAGAAACATTACCATAATCATGAAGTTCTACATTGTACTCTTTAAAAAGTTCTAGAACTTCTTTAGGTCTTGCTTTTGTTGTTATATCAACGTCTAAAGTTTCTATTCCTAATATTTTATCTCTAACATATCCTCCAACTACATATGATTCATAGTTGTTGTCTTCTAATTTTTTTAAAACATTATATATTACTTTATCCATATTTTCCTCCAATTTATATTATAACGAAATAGAAAATCAAAAACAAGATAACAAAAAAATTTCTTTGTTCTTTTTAATATATTTATTTAGTATTAAACACTATAACAGATAAATATTTAAATTATTAGTTTTTAATGTTTATATTTTTTTAACTATTTTTCTAATTAACTAGATTTATCCTTAAGAGAAAAAAATAAAAAGCCTAAGCTTTTTATTAGTTAACTGCGTCTTTTAGTGCTGCTCCTGCTTTAAATGTAACAGCATTTCTTGCAGCAATTTGTACTTCTGCTCCAGTTTGTGGATTACGTCCTACTCTTGCAGCTCTTTTAGAAATTGCAAAAGTACCAAATCCTACTAAAGGAACTCTATCTCCTTTTACTAATGCTTCAGTAATTGTTGCAAAAGTTGCATCTACTGCTCTTCCAGCATCAGCTTTAGTTATACCAGCCTTAGCTGCTACTGCTTCGATTAATTCTACTTTTTTCATTTTTATTTACCTCCTATTATAATAATAAGCAAGAAAATATTATGCTTACATATATAAGATTATCATTTATCTTTTAGAAAATCAAGCAATTTAGAAAAAAAATAGTTTTTTTAGTTGGTTTTTATTTGCTTTCTTGTTTTTTTAGCAAAAACCATTTACAATTGTATGCACAGTAGTTATCAATATAATTTTGAAGATCTTCAATTCTATTAGTTTTATTTGCTTTCTTATTGTTTTTATTACAAAAACCTTTTAATCTAATCTTGTTATAGGTAATATCTCCAAAAATATAATCATAAATATTAAAATAATCTGTTACTAATTCTTTTACTTCTTCATAGTTAAAAACATTATATTCATCCTTTTCTATTATATATTTTTGTTTATTAAACTCATATTCTTTTTTCAAAATAATCACCATCTAAAGTATATCATAAAACAAAGTTTTATTCCATAGGAATAGAATAAATACTTGAATCTTTATTAATACTATTACCATAATAAGAAGGTACTGTTCCCCTTATTATTTTATAAGATACTGGTAAATCGTTAGTAATAGTAATATTTTTTGCAATTACTGGTAATATTACTTTTTCTTTTACCTCAACATGAACATACATTTCAATAAGACAATTATTTATACCATATTCTGTTACCTTTGTACTAATATTAGTAAGAACAGAACCAATTATTTCCATTCTAACAGGAATTTTTGGACCTTTATTATTTAAGATAGGATTTTGAAAAATAGAGCCAAGTGGGATATAAAAAGCAATTTTATTTGGATTTGATTCTTCCTTTTCTAAAGATAGAGCAATATTATCTGTTACATCTCTTAAAAAAGCATTAACTAGATAAGAATCATAATCTACCATTTCTATTTCTCCTTTAGAGTTTTTACTTACTTTATATAAATTTTTATCTTTGATATCCTCTAAAACGTCATCTGTAACAGCATTTCCCACTGATAAATCTATTATTTTTCTAGCTTCTTTTTCTGAATAACTTAAGTAATAATAACTAACATTTTTTGAAAGCATAGTAAAAAGAAAAATAAATAACAATAGACAAAATATACTTATTATGATTCTTTTTTTTAAACATCTTTTTTTATTATTCTTTAAACGCATCCTCATACTAAAATATATTTATTTTTACAAAAAAAAGCACTTTTAAATGCTTTCTTATAATCCAAAAAAGTACTCGTATACAAAGAATCCACATGTAAGAATAATAAGAACAGAAACTACTATTATTGCAATTAACAAACCTTTTCCTTCTTTTTCTTCTATAAAATCTTCTAAAACTTCTTCTTGTTTTGTTTCTTCTTTTATAGTCTTAGATTCTTTTTTTGGTTCAATTATTGTGATATCTTTATTGGTGTTTTCTTTTTGATTATCTAATATTTTTTGACTTAATTCTTCTTTTAGTCTCAATTCTTCTTCAAGTTCTTCTTTTTCCTCTGGTTCATCATCAAATAAATCACTTAATAGTCTCTCTTCTTCTTTACGAGGATATTTTTTTTCTTTAACTGGTTTTTCTTTTTCATAAATATTATCAATTAAAGAACGAAGATCTTCTTTTTTCATTTCCTCATCTTGTAATGATTGAACATCAAGTTTAGTTAAAATATTATATTCGGTATTAATAAGTCTTTTCTTTTCAGTTTCTTCAAAAAGTTTATTTTCTCTTGCCATTTTTAAGATCTCATCAATATCATACACTCTTTCTTCCTTAGGAATTACTTCTTGTTTTTCTTGTTTACTTATTTCTTGTTTTTTCGGAAGAATTTTATTAAGTTCTCTTTGTTTTTGATAATCCTCTCTTGATGATCTGGAATTATTAGATAAAGATAAATCCATAGCATTATTTACATCTATATTGACATAATCAATGTTCATGTTTTGGACTTCACTATATAATTTTTCATTTCTTTTTGTTCTTTGTTTAATTTCAGGAGTTGGTTCATATTTTTCCATTCTTGCTTTCATAATAAATCACCTATCATATACAATAAAAATTATAGCATAAAAAAAAGAAAAAGAAAACATTTTATTTTTTATAACTTTATTATATAATATTAGTAGGAGGTAAGTATGAAAGCAAAAGTATTAGATAATTTATGTATTGGATGCGGAGCGTGTGTTGCTTTAGTACCTGAAGAGTTTGATATAAATGATAACGGAGTAGCTTATGCTCTAAATGATACTGTTAAAGAGGAAAATAAAGATCTTGTAAATGATGCTAAAGAAAATTGTCCTACTAGTGCAATAAATGTTAGCAAAGAGTAAACAAGGTTAGTTATTAGCACAAAAAACATACCTAAAGTATTTTATAATAAAAAAGACTTCTTCATAGTCTTTTTTATTTTGTTTTGTTATCAAGTAAATAATTATATTTTACTTTTTATAATCACAATTAGAACATTTCAATCCATCTTTTGTTTCTAATAAAATACTTCCACATTCTGGGCATTTTTCATCTAGTGGTTTATCCCAAAAAGCTGTTTTACATTTAGGAAAATTGTTGCATCCATAAAAGATTTTACCTTTTTTTGTTTTTCTTTCAATAAGCATTCCATCACAATTAGGACATTTTGCTACTTCTACTTGTTTTTTTTCTTCACGTTTTATATATTTACATTCCGGATAATTAGAACATGCTGTAAACTCTCCATATTTTCCTTTTCTAATTACTAAAGGCATACCACATTCTGGACACATTTCACCAGTTTCTTCAGGTGCTTTCTTTTCCATATCTTTAAAAGCTACCTCTACTAATTTTTCAAAGTCACCATAAAAGTTTTCTAAAACTTTATTCCAAACAGCATCTCCTTCAGCAATTTTATCTAAATCTTCTTCCATATCCCTTGTATATTCAACATTAATTATATTAGAGAAAAATTCTTGTAATTTATCAGTAGTTTCAATACCAATTTCAGTAGGATAGAATTTTTTATCCTCTAGTCTTATATAATCACGTTCTTTTAAAGTATCAATTATTTTTACATAAGTAGAAGGTCTTCCTATTCCAAGTTCTTCCAACTCTTTAATAAGTTTTGCTTCAGTATATCTAGGCTTTGGTTTAGTAAAATGTTCTTCTGCTACTATGTCAGTACTAGTAATTTCTTTATTTAATTTCTTTTCTAAATCAGGAAGAATCTTATCTTCACTTGTTTCATAATCGCTATAAACTTTTAAATATCCATCAAAAGTAATAATACTTCCTGTAGTTTTAAATTTATAATCATTATTATCTAAAATAATAGTAGTAGTCTTAGCTTTGGCATCTTTCATAAGTGATGCAAGTGCCCTATAATAAATCATTCTATATAACTTATACTCATCATCTGATAAATACTTTTTTATTTTTTCTGGAGTATTATTTATATTAGTAGGACGAATAGCTTCGTGAGCATCTTGAACATTTTCAGTTTTTTTGCTTTGTTTTACATAACCAACATACTCTTTTCCATAAGTTTTTTCAATAAAAGCATAAGTTTTTTTGATAAATTCATCACTTAATCTAATTGAATCAGTTCTCATGTAAGTAATAAGCCCAGTTGTTTCTTCTCCAATATCTATACCTTCATATAATTTTTGAGCTATTTGCATAGTTTTTTTACCTGAAAAATTAAGTCTAGTGGAAGCAGTTTGTTGAAGAGTTGATGTAGTAAATGGCGCTTTTGCTTTTTTATTTTTATCTTTTTTTTCTATTTTTTCAACAAGAAAATCTTTAGATAAACTAGACATAATCTTATTTTTTAAATCTTCATCTTTTACTTCTATTGTATCTTCTTTATAACCAAATAGTTCTGATTCAAAGTCCTCGAATATTCCAGTGATAGTATAATATCTTTCAGGAATAAATTTTTCTATTTCACGTTCTCTATCTACAATAAGCTTAAGTGCTACTGATTGAACTCTCCCTGCACTTTTTCCTCCGGTTTTGCTTTGCATAAGTTTTGATAATCTAAATCCTATTATACGATCTAAAATTCTTCTTGTTTCTTGTGATTTTACTAAATTATCATCTATTTTCATTGGATGATTAAAAGCCTCTAACACTTTATCTTTAGTTATTTCATTAAAAATAACTCTATCATAATCTTTATCTTTTAAAGAAAGAGCATCTTTTAAATGCCAAGCAATAGCTTCTCCCTCACGATCTGGGTCGGATGCTAAATATACTTTATCTGAATCTTTACTTAATTTTTTAAGTTCAGTAATTACACTTTTCTTTCCTTTTATTGGAGCATAACTTGGAGTAAATCCATTATCAACATCTACTCCAAAACCAAACTTACCTGTAGTAGTTAGATCTCTTATATGTCCTTTTGAAGACACAACTTTATAATCTTTTCCCAAATACTTTTCTATTGTTTTGCTTTTACTAGGAGATTCCACAATTACTAAATTTTTCAAAATAATCACGTCCTTGTCTAATAATTTATAACTCTAATTTTATTATATGTCAAGAAAATATTTTCTTTTATTTTAAAGTTTTAATCTTTCTTTTTTTACATAGTAACAAGATTTATCTTTTTAGTCAAATGAATATTTTTTCACATTTCAAAAGAAAAAGCTCTAAAAACTAAAGCTAATTCTTAATGTCTCTTTTAATAAAGATAAAGTTTGCTAAAGCATATATTAAAATAGCCCAAATTAGTAAAACAAGATTTGCCTTTTTAAATGTATAGTAAATATCATAAGAAGTACAAGAAGTAACTAAACTAAGTGGATCTGTAAATTGTACATATTCTAAATACGGAAGAAAAGTAAAATCAATAAACGGCATACCTATTAAAACCATCATCATAATAATTAAACTATATCCCACGAGTAAGAAAATAGAAATTCCTACACTTAAAGCAGTGTTTTTAGTTATTGCAGAAAGCGCAAATGCTATAAGTCCTACAAATATTATTGGAATAAGAAGCATTCCTAATCTTAAAAGACTATTTATAATATAACTTACCTCTACTACTTCTTTATTTTTTACTATTAAATCTGGTATAAAATAATCTTTAAATCCAAACAAAATTCCATTTGTTATAAACGAAATAGCATATGTTGCTAAACCAAGTGTTACTAGAATTACTAAGATTGCTAAAAACTTAGAAAGAAGAATTTTCCATCTTTTATTAGGTCTAATTACAAGTAATCTAATTGTTCCTTTTTGAAACTCATTAGCAACTATTCCTCCCGCAATAATAACAATTATTATACTAAGAAAAATTGTATTATTTTGAATAGAGTCATTAAAAGAAGTTTTTGTACCCTCCTTGTTATAATTTATATTGTGATCTATTGCATACCATGATTTTTTAATACTATCATCTAAAGCTTTATTTTTTGTGTTTACTAATTTTAAATAGTTTTCATAAGAGATTTTACTTTTTTGATCTTTATATTCTTGTTTAGTCATAGCCTCTTCTTTTTGATTATAATTTTCAATTATATTTTTAGCTTCAACTATTCTAAAGTCAGATTCATCAGTTATATTTAAATCAATTAGTTTTTCATAAACTTTTATAAGATTAGCATTTTCCTTGCTATATTCAGCATTTTTTAAGTTTTCTAATTCTTTATTTAAATAATAAGTATAATCATCTTTATCAATCATTTCTAAAGTTTCTTCTGTTTGTAATAAAAGTTCTTCTTTTACTTTTATTAATTCATTATAATCAAGATCTTTATACATCTGACTATTTAAATCAAAGTATTCATCAATTACTTCGTAATCAATAGTTTTTCCTTTTATCAAATAATCTAAAACTACTAAAATCATTTTATCATTTGAATAATCTTCATATAATTCTTTTTTAAAATCTGTTGCTTCTTTTCCTTTTTCTTTAGAAAAACTCATCTTTATAGTATCAATCATAACATTATTAAGTTCATTTTCTAACTTTTCTTCATCAGTTTTAGGGTCTTCTATTACTTGTTTTTCATAATAAGTTAAATCTTCTTCATAATATACTTTATTTGACAAATCACTTTGAGAAACTGCTTTAAATAAAACAGGAAGTCCAATAGCAAAAGCTAAAAGGATTATCAAACACACTTTAAAACTTAATTTTTTTGTTTGTTTTAATATTTCAGAATAAGTTAATTTTAATATTTTCATAAGCCCCACCTATTTTATTTGACCTTTCGTTCCTTTTGTTTTTTCAATAAACTCATCTTCTAAGGTTTTTATTGTTTGTTTTATTTCATAAACTTTTATTTCGTTATCCACCAATATTTTATTAATTATTGGAACATTTGCTTTAGTAGTAACTACTTTTAAAAGATTATCACTTATTTTACTCTCAAAATTATTTATTTCTAAACACTTTTTAGCATTTTCCACATCATCTACTTCAATTAAAACAGAAACATTTTCTTCAATTTCTGATTTATTTAAGTCCTTTACTTCAATAATTTCCCCATTATCAATTATGGCAATTCTATCACACATAAGTTCTATTTCACTTAAGATATGACTTGATACAAAAACTGCTATATTATTTTCTCTACTTATCGTTTTTATAAGCTCACGTAATTCTTTAATTCCAATAGGATCAAGTCCATTAGTAGGTTCATCTAAAATCAATAATTTAGGTTTTCCTATTAAAGCTTGTGCTATACCAAGTCTTTGTCTCATTCCAAGAGAATAAGTTTTTACTTTATTACTTATTCTTTCTTCTAGTTTTACAGACTTTATTATTTGTTTCTGATAATCTTCTTTTGTTTTTCTTCCTATTTTGGAATACAAATAAAGATTATCTTTTCCAGATAAATAATCATACATTTCTGGATTTTCAATTATTGCTCCAATATTTTCCATAGCTTTTTCAAAATCTTTGTTTATATCTAATCCTTTTATTTTAATAGTTCCACTATCTTGCTTATAAAGACCAAGCATAGTTTTAATTAAAGTAGTTTTACCTGCACCATTTGGTCCAACAAATCCAAAGACCTCACCTTCTCTTACCTCAAGTGAAATGTCTTTTAATATTTGCTTTTTACCTATTTTTTTAGATACATTCTTTATCTCTAAAACATTATCCATTCCATTATCACCTATCCTTATATTAATATAATTTAATTAAAAATACTACTTATTTTATCTTAATTTAGTCTATTTACATCTGTTTTTACTCATTTTTTCACTTCCTTTTGGTTAATAATAACAAGGATATAAAACAACGTCAAATCACTCTTTATGATTTTTAATAAAAAAAAGACCTTAAAAATTAAGATTTTCTCTACGATATTTTTAATTTTTAAAATCTATACAATACTTCAATTTTTAAGATTCATACTTTTTATAGGTTCATAACTTTTTCTATGTTCAGTTATAATACCATGCTTCTTTATAGCCTCAACATGATCTTTTGTTGGATAACCTTTATTACTTTTAAAGTTATAACAAGGGTGCTTTTCATCTAATTCATACATCATTCTATCCCTAGTAACTTTAGCAATAACAGATGCTGCGGCGATGGTAATACTTTTAAAATCTCCTTTTATAATTGGTTCAATAGGAAAATCGATATCTAATTTCATTGCATCAGTTAAAACTACTTCAGGTTTTATATTTAAATTTGATATAGCATCTTTCATAGCAAGTTTAGTAGCTTCATAAATATTTATTTCATCAATTACACTACTTTCTATAATACCAATTCCTATCGCTAAAGCATCTCTTTGTATTATTTCATAAAAATAACCTCTTTTTTTCTCTGATAATTTTTTAGAGTCAGTAAGACCTTCAAGATTATAATCTTTAGGAAGAATTACCGCAGATGCAACAACTGGCCCTACTAAAGGACCACGCCCTACTTCATCTACTCCTGCAATTAAGTTATAACCCTTACTATAATACTTTTTTTCATAACGATGGTTGTCTTTAGAACATAAATATAAATCTATTTCTTTATATTTTTTCTTACTTTCTCTATCAGTTTTTTCTTTTAAAGCTTCAAAAATTTCCTCAAGCTCTAAAGTACTATAATCATCATAATCCATAATCTTCTATCCTATCAAAAGTTATACCTTTTATTTTGCCTTGCTTTATGTCATTTATAACAAGATCTGTTACTCTATCATCATCTATTATTCCACCGCGCATTATAAAACCTCGTCTTTTTCCTATTACCTCGTATACTTCATAAAAATCAGAGATATCTGTAACCCCATAATAAGACTCTAAAACATCTGGATAATACTTATGTAAAAATTTAATTATGTAAATAGCAATTTCTTCTTTAGGTAAAATATCTTCTTTAATTGCAGTAGTGCTTGCTAAATTATATGCTTCTTTTTCTTGTTCTAATTTTGGCCAAAGAATACCAGGGGAATCTAGAAGCTCTATATTTTTACCTACTCTAATCCAGTTTAAGTTTTTAGTAACTCCTGGCTTATTTCCTGTTATCGCAGTTTTCCTACCCACTATCTTATTAATAAGCGTGCTTTTTCCAGCGTTTGGTACTCCTACTACAAGGGCTCTAATAGTAGTTTTATTTATTCCTTTTTGGCGGATACTATCTAGTTTTTCTTTTAATATTTCATTACTTAAATCTAATATTTTAGAAGCATCTATTTCTCTTGATAAATCGTATTTTATAACACTATATCCTTTTCTTTGATATGCATCTATAAACTTATCAGTTTCATCTTTATCACATAAATCATATTTAGTAAAAATTAGTATCTTTGGTTTATTAGATATTAGATCTTCTAAATCATTTATTTTAGAACTATAAGGCACTCTTGAATCTATTACTTCATAGATTATGTCTATTAAATTAATGTTTTCTTTTATCAGTCTTTTTGTTTTTGCCATATGGCCTGGGTACCAGTTAATCGAAGTCTTAGAAAAACTTTTTTCTTCATTACTCATTTTTATCACTTCCTTTTTGATTATAAATCCATTTCTAAAATAACTCGTTGTTCCTTATATCCCATATGTTTGTACATATCCATCGCATTTTGATTAAAAGACCAACAACAAAATTCAACTCTCTTACAACCATCTTCTTTTGCTATTTCTTTTATTTTTTCCATAAGTTTTTTACCATTACCCATGTGTCGGTTATTTTTATCTACTACAAGTTCATCAATCCACATAATTTTGTCATGTTTTTCTTTTATCTGATATGCAACATAACCCAATATCTTTTTATCTTTTTCTAGAATTAGTATATTAGAATTATTTATAGTATTTATCAAATCATCTTTTAAATTTCTTTCATCTTTATCTAAAAAAACATCTGGTCTACCATTATAATGATACTTAAATCCATCAATATATAAATCTAACAAATTCATTCCAATATCTTCTAATTTAGCTTTTCTAACAATCATATCAACTACTCCTCTATTTCTCTATAATTTATAAAATATCTTTTCAAACATGCAAAAACTTATTCACTTTCGCCAAAATTTCCAACATTATTATTCTCTTCTAAATATTTATTATAAAATTCATCCATTGAAGATATATATTTTTGATCTT
>JBJEDW010000018.1:0-16436 GCA_051872415.1 Bacilli bacterium | reverse complement strand
AAATCTTTTGGCTCTAAATCTAGCATTAAAAAGTATTTGTATTCAAGTGCCTTTTCCTTATCCCCATGATACCACATATTCATTATTTTATCCATGTTTATTTCTATTATTTTTAATTTATCACAATAACAACTATCATTATCTTTGTCATACATTGTATAACAATTATAAATAGGTTTATTTAATCCTAAACCCCAAGTGATATTAAGCTGAATATGCATTTTTGTATCTAAGTAACTTTCTCCTTTAAACACACTACTTGAAAAAACTGATGATATATAAGCATAATTTCTTATAGGAAGATAATCATGGTATCCATTATTTATTTCTATGTTTATTGTTTCTTCTTCTGTTTTTACAAGAACATCTAATGTTTTTGTTTTTATCTTTATGTTAGGTTTCTCAAGTTCTTGTAGATCAATTATCAACTCTTTTATTTTTAAGTTCAAGGTCTTTTCTAAGAAATATTTAAGTAATTCTTTTTGGGATTCACATCCCAGAGCATTTTTAAATCCCGCATCATATCTCGCGGTGTAAAACTCTATTTTACTCACCTCCCGAAAACACTATAAACTATAGTAAAATAAAAGTAAAACGAGCAATTATAACATTTAAGACAAAATAAAAAGATGAAACATAAATATTTGCTTTACCAAAAATTATTATTTCATCTTAAAAGACTAACTTAAATTTTACGTTTGATACTTTTTTTGTTTTTTCTCCATGTTGTGACATTGAAAAAGAAAGCCTTATTTATTTTGCCAATTGATATGGATTACTTTGTGAACCATCTCCATCTCTAAAATTAGCATCTGCTGTTAAATAAAAAACTGGAAATGTTGTTAGATCATCACCATCAACACCATTTGAAGAATATGCCATACCTACAGAACCATCCATATCAGCATACAATATATAATTTCCAGTAGATGGATCATGCGCAAGCAACCATCGATATTCATCTTCATCTAATAACCAATTGTTATTTTTGCAAGAAGTTGAACTATAGTTAGATAAAGTTGTACTTTCACTACAAGTGCTATTAGCAGAATACCCATAATCACTTACATACATTAAAGCAATCTTTCCTGTCCAACTATTTGGATTACTATCATAATAATAGTCACTACCACTTATCTTTCTTTCATATTGATACATCACGCTTGTTTTTACAGAAGAAGAACTATATCCTCCAAGATAATATTTTGCGTTTCCAATTAAACTTTGATAATTTGTATTTATTGAGTTATAAAATGTCGTATTTAAATTTGTATTTACAGTTGCTGGTTCTGCCCAATTATTAGTAGACCAAATATAATGAAGCATATCACTTGTAACTTTTATTAATTTTACCCTGTTTTCTATATTTCCTTCTCCATCATCTGTAGGAAATATCCCTATTATTCTATAAAGATCACAAGTATCTGCTGTTTGATTAGTCATATCTGTACAATTAAAGTATACATAATTATTAGTTACAACATCATTTCCTCCTCTAAATCTATACTCTGTTATATCTTCTGTTGCTCCTATTTGAAGAGTACTATCTGCACTATGATTTATCGCTTCTAAACCGCTTGTTCCTACTTTTGACATTAATACTTCTACAATAGGGTTAGGCGAAAATACTGTCACTTCTATCGTCTCACTTCCCTTTACACTACTTGTAAAAAGTGCATAAGAATTAGTAACAACATAAGAAATTAATCCTGCTCCTAATAAAATTGATATACATATTATAGATAAAATAAAACTATTAAACTCTTTTATATCTTTATTTAAGTATTTATATAAAGAACTTTTTGATAAGTGATCTTGTAACTTTTTTTCATAATATCACTACTCTCCTTTAGTATTTTATATTAATATAATAAACCAATCTAAAGCAAAAAACAAGCTTTTTTATTTAGCTTGTTATATTTTTTTATTTACTCATCTTTATATAGATTAAGCATTTTACTATGAATATCTGGTTCTATTATGTTAATGGCTGCTATTGCTGTTTCTAAAGACTTTTTATAATTTCCTTTAAAGAATAATTGACTTGCTATATCTAATCCTTTTTCTATGTCTTTATCTATAGGCTTATATCTATTTCCATATATTATTGTCATTTCACTCATTTTAGCAGTTTTTATCATTTCATTTGTTGTACTTAAAAGTTTTAATGATAAATCCCTTGCAGTATCTACTCTTATATTTAAAGTCTTTATAGTAATTGGTGTTTTTTCTAGTTCTTTTACTATCTCAGATATTGCTTCATTTGCTTCACTTAATTCTACAAAGTAATTATTTGATATTATAGGAAGCGGATTTTTTCTTATTTTTGTTTTACATTTTTTTAGAAGTTCTGTTATTTCATCTAATTGTTCACGAGCTCTCATTTCATCATCATGCATACTTCCAAGTGATTTCAAACATAAATTAAGATCTTCTTCTATTTTACCAAATCCACTTGCAAGTTTAGATATTCTTGTTTTTAGTTTTGAATAAGGTAATACTTTATTTTTTAAATCTCCAATTATGGAGTTAAACTCATTATTTGCTTTGTAAAGTTCTTTGTTGATTAATTCTAGTTCTGCTAAATCTTCACTGTTTAAGTCATACATACTTTTTATATCATCTAATTGATTATAAATATCTGTTACTATTTTATTTACTTTTTCTAGTTTTACTTTAAAGACTTTTGCTGTTTCATCGAATACTTTTTTCGATCTTTTTTCCATTTCAAAGTCATTCAATAATCCATCTAAATAATCAAGAAATGTTTTTAATTCAAACATACTATCTTCAAGATTTAAAATCTTTATTCTTGTTTTTATATTATTAAGTTTTTTTTCTATTTGGAGTATATTATATGGTACTTTCATATAATCAAGAGGATAATCTCTTGCTACTAATTTGTCGTAAGTGTCATTAACTTCTTTTATCCTATTTGGAAGAATTTTATCTGTTAACAAGATTAAATCAGGAAGTTCTTCAATTACTACTCCCATATGGGCAATCATTTCATCAAGTACTTTAACAAGTCCCACTACTTCGTCGTAATCATTTTGTTCCATTATTTCTTCAAAATCACTAAATTTTTTTTCTATGTTTTCGAATTGAAGTTCAATATTAGTAACAACATCTCCATAAGCAGATTTATTGTTATTAAGGGTTCTTTCTAATTCTCTAAATCTTGATTTTAGTTTAGTAACAATTGCTCTGTTTCTTTCTTCGCTCATTGTTATTTCACGAATTTCATCAAGTAAGTTATCAGTACTTACTCTAAGTTTATATATTTCCATTTCAAGATTTATTATTGCGGTTTTAGCAGATTTATATTCTTTACTTTCTATTAAATTGTCTACATCTAATAGTTTATCTGTTATTTCGCTATATCTTTCATTTTTTATGATATCATATCTTTTTTTCCAATCATTATATTTATCTTCTAACTGTTCATTTTTTACAATTACTTTTATTTTGTCAAGTTCAGACATTACAGGGGTTGCTACTATTAGATTTCTTTGTCTTTCTAGTTCATCTAGTTTTTCTCTTAGTTCTTTATATTTTTTACGTTTAAAAACCACGATGAAAATGATTAATATTATTAATCCTAATATTATAACTCCTGATAAGTATAATGTTTTAATATCCATATAACCACCTACTATAATGATTTTAACACAAAATCTTTTCTTTAGAAATAAAAATACTTAAATTACTTGTTTTTAACATAAAATGTTTACAAATTGGAGGTGTAAATTTTTTGACATTAGAGTTATAATTGCGCAAAAATGAAAAAATGTTGAAATTGCGCAATAAAATTATTTGTTATAAAAAAATTCAAAGTACAATTTTTGTGCTTTGAAAAAACTAATTAATTTTATTAGCTCAAATGAAAAAGTAAATTGACCAAAATAAAAAAATATTAACTTTTTTTAAATTTGTATACCCAAAATTACTAAATAGGTCTTAAAACCTTTTAGCACTAAAAAAAGAAGCCTTATTTAGCTTCTTCTGTAACTCTAGTTTCACGAACTACTGTTACTTTTATAGTACCAGGATATTGCATTTCGTTTTCTATTTTTTCTTTTATTTCTCTGGCTATTTTATGACTTTTAGCATCATCTACTTCTTCTGGTTTTACAAGTACTCTTAGTTCTCTACCTGCTTGAAGTGCATAGCTTTTATCTACTCCTTTAATGTCTTTAGAGATTCCTTCAAGTTGTTCTAGTCTTTTTATATAGTTTTCTAATGAATCATTACGAGCACCAGGACGTGATGCTGATAAGCTATCTGCAATTTGTACTAAGTTAGATATTATTGTTGTAGGTTCACTATCACCATGATGTGAAGCAATTGCATTTATAACTATTTCGTTTTCTTTATACTTTTTAGCTATGTTTACTCCAATTTCTACATGACTTCCTTCAACTTCATGATCTATTGCTTTTCCTATGTCATGAAGAAGTCCTGCTCTTTTTGCTAAACTTACATTTTCTCCAAGTTCTGAAGCCATAATTCCTGCAAGATGAGCAACTTCTAAGGAATGATTAAGAGCATTTTGTCCATAACTTGTTCTAAAATGAAGTTTTCCTATTATCTCAATTAGTTCATTATCTACTTTTGTTATTCCTAATTCAAATAAAGCATTATTACCAAATTCAATTATTTTTTCTTTCATATCACGAACTGTTTTATCATAAACTTCTTCAATTCTTGTAGGATGAATTCTTCCATCTTTGATTAATGTTTCGATTGTTATTTTAGCTATTTCTCTTCTAAGTGGATCAAAAGATGAAATAACTATAGCTTCCGGAGTATCATCTATTATTAAATCTACTCCTGTGATAGCTTCGATAGTTCTGATATTTCTTCCTTCTCTACCAATAATTCTTCCTTTCATTTCATTATTTGGAAGTTCTATTGTTGATACAGTTTGTTCATTACTAACTTCTGAAGAATAACGTTGCATTGAATTAACAAGTAATTCTTTAGCACTTTTGTCAGCTTTTAATTTAGCTTCATCTTCACGATCTTTGATATAATTTGCTATTTCAATGTTCATATCTTCTTCTACTTTTTTCATAATAAGGTCTCTTGCTTTATTTTTGTCTAGACCACTTATTTTAGAAAGTAATTCAATTTGTTCATTTTTTAACTTTTCCATTTCTACTTGATCATTTTGAATTTTTTTAAGTTTTTCTTGTAACTTTTCTTCACGATCATCTAAAAGTTGTTCTCTTTTTTGATAGTTTTCATCTCTCTTATCCATATTTTTTTCTCTTTGAATAAGACGATTTTCAGATTCTTTTATTTCATCCTTTTTTTCTTTCATTTCTTTATCGAAATCCATTTTTAATCTGTGTGCTTCTTCTTTTGCTTCAAAAAGCATATCTCTTTTTACTTTTTCTGATTCTTTTTGAGCTTTTTCTGCAAAAGATTTTATTTTAGATTCCGCATTATTGATTCTAAAATGATTTATTAAAAAGGTCAAACCGATTCCAAAGAATAATCCAATTATGACCAACAAAATGGAGAATATTGTACTATTCATATTTGCCTCCATTTCTTATGTTAAGTAACTTAAAAAGTTTCTCAACACTATCATTATTTTAAAATTATTTAGAAGAAATGTCAACTATAAGAAATATTTAGTCTTTCTACTTAATTTGAATAATTTTTCATACAATAAAAGTAGTATATTCTCAAGCATACTACTTCATTATTAAACGATAAACAATCCTTAAATTCATAAATATATTAATCTATTCTTTCTAAAAAACTTTTATTTTTCTGCTATTTTATTACAATATTTTTCTCTAACTTTTGATTCAAGTTCTGCACACAATTTTTTATTTTCTCTAAGGAGTGCTTTAACATTTTCTTTTCCTTGTCCTATTTTTTCACCATTATAAGAATACCAAGCTCCACTTTTATCTATTATTCCTGCTTCTGCTGCTAAATCTATTATTTCACTTTCTTTAGATATTCCAAGTCCATACATTATTTCTACTACTGCAGTTTTAAATGGTGGTGCAACTTTATTTTTTACTACTTTGATAACTGTCTTATTTCCTATTACACTATCACTTGCTTTTAATTGTTCTCCTCTTCTTACATCTAGTCTTACTGAAGAATAAAATTTAAGTGCTCTTCCCCCTGGAGTTGTTTCAGGATTACCAAACATTACTCCAACTTTTTCACGAAGTTGATTAATAAAGATACATGTTGTTTTGGTTTTATTTACTGTCCCAGATAGTTTTCTAAGTGCTTGTGACATCAATCTTGCTTGAAGTCCTACATGGGCATCTCCCATTTCACCTTCTATTTCAGCTTTTGGAACAAGTGCAGCAACCGAATCTATTACTATAATATCAACTGCTTCACTTCTAACTAGTGCTTCACATATTTCTAACGCTTGCTCTCCAGTATCTGGTTGAGATATTAAGAGTTCATCTATATTTACTCCTAACCTTTTTGCGTATACTGGATCAAGAGCATGTTCAGCATCTATAAAAGCTGCTCTTCCTCCATTTTTTTGTACTTCCGCAATTGCATGTAATGCTACTGTTGTTTTACCACTTGATTCAGGACCAAATATTTCGATAATTCTTCCTTTTGGATAACCATTTACTCCTAATGCTAAATCTAAAGCAAGAGATCCACTTGAAGTTGTTTCAACTTCCATATTATTATTTTCTCCAAGTTTCATTATTGAACCTTTACCAAATTGTTTTTCAATATCTGCCAAAACTTGATCTAATGTTTTGTCTTGTTTTGTTTCTTTTTTTGCCATGTTTAATCCTCCCTATATGAGTTAATCATACACTATGTTTTAAGAGTTGTCAATAGTTTTTACAAACATTTGTTTGTTTTAAAATTGACCTGTTTTTTGCTTTAAAAATTAAAAAAATCCCTTAAGGAAATTATATAATTTCAAGGAATTTTTATATTTAAATTTAATTTTTGTTTTTATCATCAAACTCAGAAAATAAAGTTTTTTTATTCAAATTGTAGTATTCTACCATTGAAACAATAGCCATTAGACTACCAAAATATAAGAAAAATTTAGATATTTGAAGTCCAATAAGTTCAAATGGTAAATTATAGAAAAATGTTAAAACAATACCAATCATAAGACAAGCTGTTTTTATCTTACCACTCATTTTAGCAGCTTGAACAACTCCTTTTCCTGCAACATTCATTCTAATAGCATCTACTATTATATCTCTTATAATTATAACAACAGGTATTATCGCAGGAATAAATCCTTGTGATGCAAATATTATAAGTACTGAGTTCACTAAAACTTTATCAGCAATTGCATCAGAAAATTTACCAAAGTCTGTAACTTGTTTATTTTTTCTAGCAATATAGCCATCTAAATAATCTGTAAATGATGCCAGAATAAATATAATTCCACACATTATGTATCTAACATCTATAAGGATACTGTGAAACAAAAATGTTTTAAATTCAAATCCCACTCTGTAAAATGGAAAAAGTAATAAAATGATTATTAAAACTGATAAAACCAATCTTAAAAAAGTAAGTTTTGTTGGTACGTTAAATTTCATAAATTCCTCCTATGAATAAAGATTTTTTAAAAGTACATAGAAAAGTACTAATATAACTACTACAATAAATAAAATAATTATTAAAGTTAAGTTTTTTTTGTTTTCGAATTCCAAAGTATAAGGAGTTCTAACTTTTTTTTCTTCTTTTCTTTTTTCTTTTTCTTGTTTTAGTCTTTCTTGTATGTCTTCAATACTTATTTTAGAAGTTTTTTCAAATAAGAAATCATCAAGATCTCCTAATAACTTTTCATCATCAAGTCCTAAGTATTTCGCATAAGTTTTTACCATGTCCTTAAGTTCTAGAATATCTTTGAATACTTTATGATTTCCACTTTCTAAGTTTTCTATCAAAAGAGTATCTTTTCCAAGATCACTTGATACTTCTTCTATCGTTATACCTATTTCTTCTCTTTTCTCCTTAAACTCTTCTCCTATTTCTTTCATAAAACTTCTCCTTTTGTAAGAAAAAAAATAACATTTAATAAGCCATGTTCTGTACCTATAATAGGTGGCAAACATTTATCTATCTTTCGATCCTTGAAGTAAGTTCATTTCCTTCTTCAAAGTTCCCCTACCATAATTTGGGTTTCTCACTTGTGGGGTTTACCTCGTTCCACTTCTTTCATTTCTAAAAGATATCGTCACTATGGCACTTTTATATCTACTAAAACCATATTTAAAAAACTTAGGTTTTTTCGAAGCCGTCAGAAAAAATTTCTGCCTAAGGTTATTTTTTCCCTTAGCACAAACACTAAAAGCATCTCAGCTTTTGTGAGCATGGACTTTCCTCTATAACAAAAGTTACAGCGTTTGCCTAAAATGTCATCTTTCTATATTTTATTCATTTTTCCCAAAAATAACTTTCTCTAGATTAGAAATTCTTTTTAAAATATCAACATTATTAACAGCTTGACTATTTCCTGAAGCTTTAGCTATTTCTACATTAACACTTGCATCTCTAAGTTGTTTTTTTAATCTTATTACTTCTTCAGTAAGTCTATCCTTTTCCATTTCTTGTTTTTTTATAATATCTATAAAAGTTCCATAATCAGCGATTATTAGATCTAGGAATTGATCAACTTCTTTTAAGCGATATCCTCTTGTATCAATTTTAAATTCTTTTTCTAAAATATCATCTTGTGTTAAATTAAGATTTCCTGGGTTCATACACTCCACCAACCTTTACTACATATATTTTAAAAAAAAAAAAGATTTTTGTCAATTGTATTCTAGAGTTAAATAATAAAACTATTTTTTATTTTTTTCTAAAATTTTACTACTTATTCCTAGTCTTATATCAGTAATACTACTAATCATTTCATTAAAAATATAAGTCAAATCATTACCATTCATTTTTCTTCACCAAATAAAGTATACAATAAATTGTAAATGTTTATCTTAAGTTCGACAAAAAAACATAAAAAAAGATAGAAAAAATATTATAATTATAGTATAATTTTAATATGGTGATGAGTGTTGATAAAATATCCAAATAAAATCATTAAAAAAAATAGTTTTAAGAATTATGCTAACAGAGGTATGACTTTAGAAGCAGAACTTAATGATTCTAATAAATACTATTTAGAAAATGATATAGCAGTAGTATATAAAAAGCCTACTCCTATTAAGGTAGTAAAGCAAGTTAATGAAAAAATTGTAAGTGCTTATTTCGAAAAGCCTTCTACTACTGATTATAATGGATTATATAAAGGAAAATATATTGATTTTGAAGCAAAGGAAACAAAAAAGACTTCTTTTCCTTTAAATAATATTCATCCTCATCAAATAAAACATTTAGAAAATATATTAAAACATGGTGGAATTTGTTTTCTAATTGTTAGATTTACAAAGATTAATGAAACATATCTTTTGTTTGCTAAAGATTTTCTTGATTTTTTAGAAAATGAAACAAGAAAATCTATTCCTTTAAGTTATTTTAAAGAAAAAGGTTATTTAATAAAAGATAAGTTAATGCCTAAGGTTGATTACATTGAAATAATTAATAAATATGGAGGTCTACTATGAAACTTAAAAAAATTAAATTAAAAAAGAAAAAACCTAATCATAATTCTAATGCAAAGCCTAAAGAAACTTCTAAAATAGTGCTTGGTTTTATTATTGCTACTGCTTTACTATTTTTAGTTTTAGGATATTTTATTTTTGGTATTTGGATTGCTGCTTTATTTACAGTTCTTTATTTACTAATGATATGGCTTGTTAGAACTATTGATAAATACCCTATTGGATCTAAAAAACGAAAACGGGCTAAAAATGCTTTTATGATAATTCTTTTAATTGGAATTATTGGAATTTTATTATTTATTATTTTCTTTATAATTGTTATTATTTCATCTCCAGATTTTGATGTCGAAAAACTAGAGAGAAATGAGACTACTATTATATATGATAATAAAAATGAAACAGTTGCTACTTTAGGAAATGAAAAACGTGAGAAGTTAGAATATGATGATCTTCCTAATGTTTTAGTAGATGCAATTGTTGCTACCGAAGATTCAAGATTTTTCCAACATAATGGTCTTGATGCTCCGAGATTTGCTAAAGCTGTACTAGGACAACTTGCGGGAGCTTCTGATGCTGGTGGTGGTTCTACTTTAACAATGCAAGTTGCAAAAAATAACTTTACTTCTCGTGAAGCAAGTGGTATTAAAGGTATTATAAGAAAATTTACTGATATTTATTTATCAATATTTAAGATTGAAAGAGCTTTTACAAAACAAGAAATTATTGAATATTACGTAAATGAACCATTTTTAGGAAGTAATTCATATGGTGTTGAACAAGCTTCTCAAACATATTTTGGTAAACATGCTAAACAACTTAATCTAGCTGAAGCATCACTTATCGCAGGACTTTTCCAAGCTCCTGGAGCTTATGATCCTTTCGCAGATCCTGATGCTGCAAGCGAGAGAAGATCTACTGTTTTATCTTTAATGGTTAGACATGGTTATATTACCGAAGAAGAACAAAAGATTGCTGAAAGTATGAAAGTTGAAGATTTACTTGTTGATGATACCTCTACTACTACAAATGATTATCAAGGATATATTGATTTAGTTGTTGAGGAAATAATTAATAAAACTGGTATGGATCCTTATGTTGTTCCAATGCAAGTATATACTAATATGGATGTTAAAAAGCAAACAGCTTTAGAAAAAGTTTTTGATGGCAAAACTTATGACTGGATTAATGATACAATTCAAGGAAGTGCTGTTGCAATTGATAGTAACACTGGTAAGATAATAGCAGTTGGGGCTGGTAGAAATAGAACTGGTGAGAGAACATTTAATTATGCTACTGATATATCAAGACAAATTGGTTCTACCGCTAAACCACTATTTGATTATGGACCTGCTATTGAGTATGAAAATTATTCTACTGCTCATATATTTAATGATAAAGCTATAACTTATACCGGTACTAATCAGAAAATTGTTAATTATGATGGTGCTTATTTAGGAAATATTTCTTTAAGATATGCCCTATCTGATTCAAGAAATGTTCCTGCAGTTGAAGCTTTCCAAGCTGTTGATAATGATAAAATCAAAGAATTTGTTACAAGTTTAGGAATAGAACCTGAGATTGATTCTCAAGGATATGTTCATGAAGCACATGCTCTAGGAGCATTTAATGGGGCATCTCCTCTTCAAATGGCTGGGGCTTATGCAGCATTTAGTAATGGTGGTACCTATTATGAACCTTATTCTGTTAATAAAATAATTTTAAGAGATTCAGATGAAAAAATAGACTTTACTTCTGAAGGTAAAAAAGTAATGAGTGATGCTACTGCTTATATGATTACTGATGTATTAAGAGATGTTCCTGGAAGAAACAATATCCCTACTCTTACAACTGATCAATTTGCTATGAAAACTGGTACAACTAACTACGATGAAGAAACTACTAAAAGATATGGATATTCTTCTGATGCTGCTCCAGATGGATGGCTAGTTGGTTATACTCCTAATATAAGTCTTGCAATGTGGACTGGATATGTTGAAAATAAAGCTGGAGTATATCTAACAATGAATCAGATGTATAATCATAAAAATAATTTATATGTTGCTTGTGCCAAAGCTGTATTTAATAGTACTGGAGATAAATGGACTAAACCTTCGAGTGTTGTAAGGGTTAAAGTTGTAAAAGGTACAGAAGAAAAAGCAAGCGCTTCTACACCAAGTAGTATGGTGACTACAGAATTATTCAAACGTGGTCATACTCCTAGCAAAACAAATACTAAATACAACGTATTACCTAATCCATCAGGTCTTACAATAGAATACTCTGGTGGAAAAGTATATATTTCTTGGAGTGCCGCTAAAAAACCAGACGAAGAAGCTGATAACCTTGGAGCATTTGGTTATAATGTTTACTTAAATGGAAAATTATTAGGATTTACTACTAGTACATCTTATACTTATACCGGTTCTAACCCATTTGGTACTTATACCGTTAAAACAGCTTATAAAAATAGTACTTCTAATATGAGTTCTGGTATTAGTAAGAGTTTAAGTCAAAATATTGAAATAAAGAGTAACGTAACTGATTTAGTTAATTTAAATGTAGGAGATTCTTCTTATTCTCCAGTTTCTAAACCTTTTACAGTTTACGAAAATGGTGTTGATGTTACTGCATCTGCAACAGTTACAACTACAATTACTGACGGTAATGGAAAAACTGTGTCTTCTATAAGCACAGATGCTCCGAGTACTTATACTATAACTTATACCGTAAAATACGATGGTGAAAGTAGTAAAGCAGAAACTATTGTTAATGTTATCGGAATTATTGAAGACGGGGAAGATGAATAAATCTTCCTTTTTCTTTTGCAGTTTTCACCTTGAATATTATATAGATATATATTATAATATTAGTATCATAAGGAGGCATATTTGTGGAAGATAATAATATATTTATCCAAGAAGAAAACACTAAAAAAAAGAAAATAAATGGAAAAAAAATAATAATTAATATAATGACAATTTTAACCTTACTAGCATGCGGTCTTTTAATTGGTTCTATTTACATGGTAAGTGGTGTTGAAAACACTATCAGATATATTGCCATGATTGTTATATTTATAGTAAATATAGTTTTAATACTCTTAATGAGAAAACTTTTCAAAAGTGATAAAAAAAGTAAAGTTACTATAAGTATTATTTTAAGTATAGTTTTAATAATTATTCAATCTCTTGTTGGTTATTTTATTATAAGAACTTATAGTACTTTAAGTAATATGAATAAAAGTAAAATTACTTATACTACTGTAATTGCTACTAAAAGTGAATCAAAATTAAATGATATAAAAGATTTAAATGATCAAAAAATAGGAATTGTTGTAGATGAGACTTCTATTGATGGATATATAATTGGTTTAGAGATAATTGATGAACAAAACTTAGAAAAAGATAATACAATTGTTGAATATACTGACTTTTCTAGTTTAGTAAAAGATTTATATGACTCTAAAATAGATGCAATGATTATTAGTAAAAACTATCCAAGTATGTTTAAATCAATGGATGATTATAAAAATATAGAACAAGAAACTAAGATTATTTATGAAAAATCTAAAACTCTTACAAAAGATGAAATATCTAAATATACTGGAGAAGAAATGGTTAATTTTAATACTTCTGATAAGATAGATAAACCATTTACTGTACTTGTTATGGGAATAGATTCTACCGCCAGCACATTATCAAAAAATGCTACTGGTAATGGAGATGCTCTTATGATGGTAACTTTTAATCCAAAGACTTTAAATGCTACTATATTTAGTATTCCTAGAGATACTTATGTTCCTATTGCATGTTTTGAAAATCAAAAAGAAAATAAAATAACTCATGCAGCTTGGAATGGTGAAAGTTGTATGATTAAAACAATTGAAAACTTTACTGGCATTGATATTGATTACTATGTAAAAATAAACTTTCAAGGTGTAGTAAAATTAGTTGAAGCTTTAAATGGTATTAGTGTAGATGTTCCTCTTGATTTTTGCGAATCTAATTCAAAAAGATCTACAAAAAGTGAAAACTTAATTTGCCTAAAAAAAGGCGTTCAAACTTTAAATGGTGAAGAAGCTTTAGCACTTGCAAGACATAGAAAAACTCTTACAACTGGAGACTTACAAAGAGGTGTTAATCAACAATTAGTAGTTCAAGGAATTTTAAATAAATTAAAAAGTGTAAAAAGTGCTAATCAAATGTTAAATATTCTTGATACTGTTAGTCAAAACATGGATACTAATTTTACAACTAAACAAATACTTTCTTTCTATGATATTGCTAAAAACTTGTTTTTAACTAGTACTACTGATAATTTAATAAATATGAAACAACTCTATTTACAAGGTGCAAGTCAAATGATTTATGATGAAGGTCTTGGTCTTACTTTGTATAATTATATTCCCAATCAGGAAAGTTTGGATTTAGTTATAAGTGCTATGAAACAAAATCTAGAACTTGAAGAAATTAAGCAAGTTAAGAAAATGGAATTTAGTATCGAAGAACCATTTAAATTAGAAACTGTTGGTAGTAATGTAGAAACTGCTACTAAAACATATACCCTACTTCCTAATTTTGTTGGAGAAAGTGAAAGTTATGCAAGAAGTTGGTTATCTAGTAACGGAATATCTGTTACTACAACAACAAAAGAAGTAAGTTCTGGATATTATGATGGTCAAATCATTGATCAAAGTTACCCAGAAAATAAAAGATTAGACTTAATATCTGGATCAGTTAATTTAACTGTTGCCAAAGTTAAAAAAGTTGAAACAACAAAAAGTACTACTACAAATAATAGTTCTAATAGTTCTAATAGTTCTAATTCAAATAATAATAGTTCTTCTGAAGAAAACACTAATAATGATGATACTAGCAATTCTGAAGATAAGAATTCTGGTGATAATAATACTCTTCCAGATGAAATTATTAGTTGATGAGTAAGAAAAATACTGAATTTTAGTTCAGTATTTTTTTAATTTATAACAGACTCTCATCTTTATGTTAATCCAAGATAAATAAATCAAAAAAGAACATCTCAATAATAGAGCATGTTCTTTATATTTCTAAAATAACTGTAATTATCATTGGAACAGAGCCTGTTTCTTCATTAAAGTAAGCACTCAATCTTTCTCTTATTTTTACTTTTATTCCTGTAAAATCAACTTTTTTACCATTTATACATTCTTCAATTACTTCTTTTGATATGGCTTCTGTTTTTTCAACGATATCTAAATTATCTTTTACATAGATAAATCCTCTTGTTAAAATCTGTGGATCCGCGATAATTTTTTTTGTTTTTTTATCTATGGTAGCACTTACTACTACTATTCCATTTTTTGATAAAAGTTCGCGATCTTTTAGTACTAAATCTCCTATATCATCAGAACTATTTCCATCTATTAAAGTTTCATCAGCATTAATATGTTCTTTTGTATCTACTAACTTTCCATCTATGAATGTTACTACATCACCATTTTGTTTTAGTAAAATTCTGTCTTTATCCATTCCAGCTTGTTCTGCAACTGAAGCGTTCATGTATTGGTATCTATATTCACCTTTTATAGGAAAATAGTACTTTGGATTCATTAAATTTATCATTTGCATTAAGTCTTCGCTTGATGGATGATGAAGAGTATGCGTTTTGTAAGGTAAAGTTATTACTTCTACATCAAGTCTTGAAAGATCATCCATTATTTTGGCTATTTTCTTTTCATTACCTGGATACACTGGCTCTGCAATGAAGACAGTATCTCCTTCTTTTAAAGTAATATATTTATCATATCTACTAATAATTTTTTCTAAAGATGCAAATGATTTCTCTTTATCGTCTGATATCAGAATAACTACATCTTTATCATTAATATTTGATAAATCTCCAATCATTTCTTCATTATAATGTAAATAATTAAAATCTTTAGCATAATTAACTAAACTTTGTAATTTTTTACCCATTATTACAACTTTTCTTTTAGTTCTTGCTACTTCATCAAATATTTCTTGAATT
Organism: Bacilli bacterium; assembly: GCA_051872415.1. Taxonomy (GTDB): domain Bacteria; phylum Bacillota_I; class Bacilli_A; order RF39; family UBA660; genus UMGS1449. Next base: position 840 of record JBJEDW010000018.1, on the reverse strand, counting down.
CTATACACGTGTTCTGGAAAAACACTTATGATAATTCTATCATCTGTTTGATTTAAAATATCCCAAACTTCTTTTGATATCCTATGTTTTGGACTAGTATGCCCTTCTCTGTAAGCATAAGATGACTCTGCCATTAAACAAAGTACACCTTGTTTTCCAACATACGCTAGTTTACCAATATCAGTTTTGTATGCTCCGAGCATAGCAGAATCAAATACAAAATCAGTTGCATAAACAATTGCTCCATCGTTAGTATACAAAACAAATGCTACAGTTTCGGGAATAGAATGTGTTACAGTAATTGGAAAAATAGAAAATCCTGCAATATCAAGTTTAGAATGAGGTCTAATTTCTTTTAAGTTTGTTGCTTCTATATTGTATTTTTCAAGTTCCATTTTTAGAACAGTCATTGTAAACTTAGTAGCATACACAGGTACATCCGGAAATTCTTCCATTATATCAGGCATTGCTCCTTGATTACCATCGTGAGCATGTGTTAAAAAGATACCCCTTATTTTTTTTCTATTTTCTTTTAAATAATCAAATTTTGGAATTATATAATCTACTCCGAGCATATTTGCTGAAGGATATTTTAGTCCAGCATCAAAAACAAAAATATTTTCATCAACATTAACAACGTACATATTTTTTCCATTTTCATTGAGCCCTCCAAGGGCAAAAATTTTTATTTTACTCATAATTTCTCCTTTCTAAAAAATATCCATAGTAAGCAACATATAGATTATACCATAAAAGTCTGAAAATTGAAAGCTATACATATTAATTGTTGAATAAAATTTGAAGTTCCCGTTTTATATATAGATGGGAATTAAGTAGTAA
>JBJEDW010000017.1:0-16691 GCA_051872415.1 Bacilli bacterium | reverse complement strand
AAGCAAAAGAAAAAGGACTGAAGAAAAATTAATCATTTAATTTTTCAACAGCCTCCATAAAAGAAATTCATAAATATTAGAAATGCAAATAACATAATAGTTATTATTATTCCATTTATTCTATCATTTTTTCCTGTTTTTGTGTAAAAGCCTACAGCCATTGAAGTTGTTATTCCTCCGATTAATCCTCCAATATGAGCAAAGTTATCTACTCCACTCATCATAAAGCCAAATGCTAAGTTGATTATAATTATAGGTACTATTTCTCTTATTAAAGTATTGCCTAGATATACTCTATGATTGTATCCGAAATATAGAAGTGCTCCAAGGATTCCAAAAATTGCCCCACTTGCACCAACAGAAACTGTTCCTTGGTTAAGAAGAATAGATAATAAACTTCCTGAAATACCACTTAAAATATATATTATTAAGAATTTTCCTTTCCCAAAGAATCCTTCAGCTTGTGATCCTAATAGATAAAGAGCATACATATTAAATAGAATGTGAAATACATTTCCATGTAAGAACATAGAAGTAAATAATCTATAATATTGTCCTTCTGTAACTAAAGGTCCATAGTTTGCAAATAAATTAATAAAAGTATCATTTAAGTTAAATAACATTCCTAGTAAGAAGATTAATACATTAATAACAATTAAAACATAAGTAACTATTGGTTTTTTAGGTTTAAATAACTCTTCTACCCTTTGAGCTTCCTCCATATTTTTTTTATTAATATCATCTGTTATTTTCAAAAATAAATTCATTCCTTTCTCGGTAAACTTAAGTTTTTTATCTATATCAGGAAAATATTCATATAAAAAGTCATATTTTTTTATATCTTTTTCATTTTTAATAGAAACAAAGTCTATATCTTTTTCTTCTTTTAAACTTACATTATCTCCAAGATCTACGAAAATACTTAGAACTGGCATAGTTAGATTTAGTGTTTTTCTTTTGATGTTTTTAACTATTTTTCTTGTTTTAAACGTATCAAAATCAAGTTGTTCGTTGTTATGAATATATCCTGATACTATTCTAACTATTTTATAGTCACTATCCATGTTTTCAAGCCATATTTCATTTTGAGCGCCATGCAAAACTACTGGATTATAATTTTGACTAGTTATAAAGTAATGAAGCAATTTCATTGTTATAACATCTTTTTTATCAAATTGTTCCATTTTTTCACCTTCTTATACTTCGAATAATACTTTTTTAAGAAAAAGAACTATTTCTAGTTCTTACCCTATTTCAACTATTTTTACTTCGTAATTTCCATTTGGACTTTCTACAGAGACAACATCTCCAACTTTATGTCCTAAAAGAGCTTTAGCAATTGGTGATTCATTGGAAATTTTACTTTCAAATGGATCTGCTTCTTGACTCCCTACTATTTTATATTCATCAAGATCTTCTTCATCATCAACATATGATATTTTTACTGTGTTTCCTAGTCCTACTGCATCAGTAGATACTTCTTCAATTATTTCAACATTTTCCATAATAGCTTCTAGTTTTTTTATTCTTGCTTCTATTTCTGCTTGTTCATTTCTAGCAGCATCATAATCAGCATTTTCAGAAAGATCTCCTAGAGCTCTTGCTTCTTTTATAGCAATTATATTTTCTGGTCTTTTTTCATTTATTAAATAATTTAATTCTTCTTTTATTTCATCATATCCCTCTTGAGTTAAAAATACTTTTTTTCTCTCAGACATGTTTATCACCTCACAAATTTAAACTAACTAAAAGGATACTATTTTTTTTTGTGTTTGTCAAGGTTTTTACCTAAAAATTAACTCTCATCATTGAATTAATAGGAAAATCTTTTTCTGACTTTATTTTTAATTTTTGTTTAGGATGTCTAGCACAAGTAAGTTTATTCATATCTTCATCATATATTTCTTCTATTTCTAAGTTATATTCTTCGTTATTTGGAGTAAATATTGTTACTTTGTCTTTTGGTTTAAAGTAATTTCTTTGTTCTAAGATAAGCATTTTATTTTCCTTATCGTATCCAGTTACTAGGGCTAAGAAATCTTGATTTGATATTTCTTCTCTTTCAGCATAGTATTGATCATTTTCATCTGTATAGCCTTTAAAATACTGCGAAGTTGATTCTCTGTTTGCTACTCTATTTAAAATTTTACTTGTTTTTTCTAAAAGACTATCACTAAAGCTATTATTATAATATGCATCTATTAATTTTCGATAACAACTAATTACTGTTGCTACATAGTAACTACTTCGCATTCTTCCTTCTATTTTTAAAGATTTTACTCCCATTTCTATAAGTTCTGGAATATGGCTACTTAAGTTTAAATCTTTTGTAGCAATTGAATAATTAGTATCTCTTTTTTTATCTAAATCAAATACAAATCTACATACTTGGGCACATCCCCCACGATTTGAATCTCTGTTTGTGAAATAATTTGATAGAACACATCTTCCAGAATAACAAGTACACATTGCACCATGTAAGAATACTTCTACTAAAGCATTTGTTTCTTTTATTATTTCTTTTATTTCATCTTTAGTTACTTCTCTTGCTAAAACTACTCTTTCTACTCCATGATTTAACCAATATTTTACACTTTCTTTATTAGTAGTACAGTTTTGAGTACTTACGTGAACTTTTAAATTAATATTTTCTTCTTTTATTAAATCTATTACAAGTGGATCACTTACTATAACAGCATCTACTTTAAAACTTTCTAAAGCACGTAAATAAGTTTTAAGTCCTTCAAGATTTTCATTATGAAATATAATATTTACTGTTACATAAAGCTTCTTATTTAATTTGTGAGCATATTTTACCGCAGTTTCTATTTCTTCTAAAGAAAAATTGTTAGCATTTGCTCTTAAACTATAATTTTGTCCTCCAATATAACAAGCATCTGCTCCATAAAGATATGCTATTTTTAATTTTTCTAAATCTCCCGCGGGCGCTAATAATTCTATCATTTTCTTTTCACCTTATATATTGTTTTTTTATCTAAAAATAATGTACTTGTATTTGAAAGTAGTTTTTTTATTATTTTTTCTTTTTCTTGTAGCTCTTGTTCTGTAAAGTCTTTTTTCACTACTTCTTCATAGATATCTGCTACTTCTTTAAATACTTTTTCATCTATCAAGTTATCATCTAAAATTATGTATTTGATATTTGATTTCTTTAATCTATTTATATATTTTATTCCATTTAGAATATCTTTTGTGTAAAACTTTGTACCTATTTTACTTTCTATAACTGGATATTTTTCATCTTTTTGCATCATGTAATTTATTTGTTTATCGTTTTCTACTTTCAAAAACTTGAAATAGTTTGTTATTAGGTTTCTTTTAGATATTGCCATTAATTGAAATCCAAAAATATTTAAGAAAAGGTCTAAACTTGTATTTTTGGCTATTTCTTCTATTTCCTCTATTGTTATTTCTGATGATAAAACTGCTCCTTTAATACCTTCTTTTTGATAGAAATTACATGTTTTATAATTTGTTACTAAAAAGTTTTGATTCCAGATAAGAGGAGTTTTTAGATTATGTTTTTTTGCTAAATTTAAGACTGCTAAATCATAAAAGAAAATGCCTTTTATATTAAAATTATCTATTTTTTTTAAAACACTTTCTAAATACTCTAAATCACTATCAAAGATATTTTTATCAATTGCTAAAAATATTTCTTTGTTTTTTATATTTTTTAAGTTTTCTAAAGTTATTTCATTTTCATAAGTTGATAAATCTTTTAAACCAAAAAGGACGCTTTTAGCATTCCTATAATTTTTGTTTGTTTTATAAATAATTTTCATTTTATCACAGCCTTCTTTCAGTAACAGATATTCCGTCTCCTAGCTCATAGAATTTTGTTTTATATTTTATGTTGTTTTCTAGAAATTCAATATAGGCTCTTATTTTTTTAACTAGTCCTCTTATATTTCTACTTGATATTTCTTTTAGGTCTTTTTTTACATAACCATGGAAACTTAAATTATCTGTAATGATTGAACCATTTATTTCTAAATTGTTTTCGAAATGAGAGAAGAAATCTAAGTTTTTACTTTTAGCGGCATCTATTATAATAAGATCGAATTTTTCTTTTAGTTTTACTTCTAAGGCATCATTAAATATTAAAATAATTCTGTCTTCTAAGCCCATTTTTTTGACGTTTTTTAAGGCTTTTATGTATCTATCTTTATCTTTTTCAATAGTTGTTATTGTAACATTTGGTGAAGAAAGAGCCATCATGATCGCAGAATACCCCACTGCAGTACCTACTTCAAGTACTTTTCTGATGTTTTTTTTCTCTATATAATCTGTGATAAAATCCATTGTTTCATCTTGCATTATTGGTACGTTTTCCTCTAAAGCTTCTCTTTTTATTTCTCTAATATTACTATAAACATTATTTACGTTTTTTACCATTCAAACCACAATCCCTTGTCTTTTAAATCTATGATTAATTTATTATGTGTTTCATAATCTTTTGTTAAGTATACTTCCCCATTTTTATCTGCTACAAAATAATAATATTCGTGCTCATTTGGATTTAATGCTGATGTTATAGAACTAAGTGAGCTATTACATATTGGTCCAACAGGAAGTTTACCTTCCATACCAGATGCTCTTGTATTATAACCATTATTTGCATCAAGTTCACTTTGGGTAAGATCACTAGTCATTTCTTTTTTTGCGCCATAGTAAGTAGTTACATCACTACCTAAACTCATTTTAGCATTTAATCTATTGTAAAATACCCCTGCAATATCTTTTCTAGATTTTTCATCTATTCCTTCAAGTTCTATTATTGAAGCCATTGTTAATATTTGATGAACAGAATAATTACTTTTTTCTATGTCTTTTTGATATTTACTAAGTTTTTTATCCATATGTTCAATCATTGCATTAAATATTTCTTCTACGGAAACTTTTTTAGAAGAAAAGTTATAAGAGTCTGGAAATAGATATCCCTCTAAAGGGTAATAAATTTGTTTGTTTTTAATGTCATTTGTTATAAACCAATACTTTTTGATAAGTTCATTTATATAAGTCTCATCACTCGAAAGATTTATTACATCTTGATAAGAATTATCTGTTTCTTTAGAAATTACTTTTGCTATTTGTCTTATATTAAGTCCTTCTTTAAATGTTATAGTAATTTCATCCTTATTTTTTCCACCTTTTTTTAGGGTAGATACTATTTCTCCCAAAGTCATATTTTTATTAAGAGTATACTTAGCAGAATAAATTTTTCTTGAATTTTTAAGTATTACATACCCAAGAAAGATTTTATCATTTCTTATAAGACCTTGTTTTTTTAAATTACTACCTATTTCTTTTAAAGATTCTCCACTTGAAACGACAAACTCTACATTTTCGCTACTACTAGATACTGGACGTGTAAAATAAATAAATAGACATATTACTAATATATTTATTACTAACAACACTGTTAAAAAAATATTTCTTTTTTTATATTTAGTCTTGTGTTTCTCCATTATCAGTTCCTTTTAATTCTTCTTGAAGAACTCTAAGAGCAGTTTCTATTACTTTCCATTCTTTTTCAGTAGTAATTGCCTCTAACTTCATGTAATTTCCATCTCCAGTTACTATTGAACCATAAGCTTTTAGATTACCATTTTCATCTGTTTCATTATCTGTATATGCTAAGTAATGTTTTCCAGTTTCATCAGAATCAAATTCTAAAAGCTTATAAAAAACTTTTTCTTCTCCTTTTTCATTAAATCCAATAAACATATCATCTCTTAATTCTTGTTCATTATTTTTTAATTTTTCATCAATCATTTTCTTTTCTTCTTCACTCATATTATTATTCCTTTCTATCCAAATATGATTGGAGTATTACTACTGCAGACACTCCATCAATTACTTTTTTTCTTTTTTTTCTTGATAAATCTGCATCTATTAAAACATTTTCAGCCATACGTGTTGATAATCTCTCATCTTGTAAGATAACTTTTTTATTTATTTTTTGTTCTAGTTTTTCTTTAAATTCAAGTGTTTCTTGAGCTCTAAAGCCCCTGGAATTATCCATATTTTTAGGAAGTCCCAAAACCAGAGCATCTATTTTTTCTTTTTCCACAATATTTGAAATTTCTATAATTAATTTATCTTCATCTTCGTATCTTAAACTTTTATAAAAAGAAGCAATTAATCCTGTTCTATCAGAAATTGCTAGTCCTAAAGTTTTCTTTCCTAAATCTAGTCCTAAATATTTCATTGAACATCCTTTAAATAATATTTAAGAAGTGCTTCGATAATCTTTTCTCTTTCAAGTCTTCCAATTTTTTTTCTAGAGTCTTTATAACTTGAAATATATCCTAAATCACCACTCATTAAATATCCAACAATTTGATCAATTCCATTATATCCCTTTTCACTTAAAGCATTGTTAACAGAAGATAGAGTTTCTGTAATCATATAATTCTCAAGTTCATCTACTTTAAACACCATCGTATTATCCAAAATATCACCTCTTTTTTTCATTAATAATTGTACCATTATTAAGAATAATAAGCAATAATAGAATTAACAAAAATTATTATTTAACTATAGATAATTACTTATTTTCTTATGCTTATTAAAAAAAAAGAAATTTAAAACTTATAAACTTCTTATTCTTCCTTTTTCAGCTTTATACTCAGGAAATGTTCCTTCATAATATGCTCCTACTAAAAATTTTCCTTGTAAATCAATATTTTTATAATCTTTTACTTTTCTATCTGAATATAATGTACCACTTTGATAAGTATCATTATCACTTATAGTAATATTTTCTGGTTTTATGCCTTTCTTTACTAGCATATTAGAAATTGCTTTTTCTTGATCAACTTGATAAGATAAAAACTCTTTCATAATTGTAGATATCTTTTTTATATTATTCACTTTATATTTTTGAATACTATCTTTCCATACTCCAGGATTTTCTTTTATTGTTTTTGGTCTAATAATAAATCTATTATGTTGTTTTTTTAAATTAGAACTTATATATACTTTCAAATCTTCAACATTTGAACCAGCTTCATTTTCTAATGCTTTTATCATATAAAGAGGTATTTTTTTACTTATTTTATCTAAATTACAATGAGCCAAAGCACTTACCAAGTTTTTCTTATCTTCAATTATTACCACAGGATCATCTGCAACAGGATATCCTATTACAATACCTGGATTTTCGCTTTTTAAAAGTACAATATCCTTAGATTTTTTAACATATATCAAATCATCTTTTTCAGAATATATTTTATCATCTGCAACAAAATAACTTCCTAACTCATGATTTCCAGCATCATTTGGAACAATAATCTTTTTTCCATCAAACCCGTATTTCTTACCCCTTAAAATTCTATTTTCCAAAAACTCTTCCTTTATTCTTTTTATTTCTTCACTTTTTGCTCTATAATCTTTATAGTCAAAATCTTCATTATAATCAATGAAATAACTTTTTAATTCCATAGGTCTATCATACAAACTAGTTTCAAATATTTTTAAGTTAGATACTTTTTTCATATTTTTACCCCCCTTATTAACGTTTTTGATTTATTCTTCTTATCTTTTTCATAGGCTTTTTTGAATCACAATTACCTATTACTTTTGTTTTAATATTTAAAAATTCTTCTAAATCTTCATACTTAACAATCTTTTCAGGATCAATTTCTGAATGTACTCTAGAACAATAAAAAATTGTATCATGATCGCAAATATATCCCACTGCATAAACTAAGTTTTTATATTCTAAATAATAACTTTTAGTAGCAACAAAGTCTCCTACTGTCATCGAAGGCTCTACTCCATTATTATCAGCATAATTTTCAATTTTTCTAAAAAATAATTCTAGTTTTTCAACATTTTCTATATTTATTTTACTAACACCTTCATTATTATATTTATATAAATCATTACTAAAACCTGCATTTTTCTCACAAAACCATGCAATCCATTCAATATATAATTTATCTATACCACTTGCTTTGTCTTCTGTATTTTTCATATAATTTTCCCCCTTATCTTATTAAGAAAATATCTGTTCTTAATAACTATTAAAAACATGCTATATTTTACCACATTTATTCATAATTGTAAATAATTTGACAAAGAAAAAAATCCTACATAGGATTATATTTTATTATTGGTGACCTGTACGGGATTTGAACCCGTGAATGCTGCCGTGAAAGGGCAGTGTGTTCAACCACTTCACCAACAGGCCAATAAAAAATGGCGCCTCAACTAGGACTCGAACCTAGGACCCCTTGATTAACAGTCAAGTGCTCTAACCGACTGAGCTATTGAGGCATAAATGGTGGGCCTGAATGGACTTGAACCATCGACCTCACGCTTATCAGGCGTGCGCTCTAACCAACTGAGCTACAAGCCCATTCACTTGCTCACTTTTTTTCTCATCAAGCAATATAAATATTACTATATATTTTTGATTTTTGCAAGTAGTTTTTTAACTTTTTTACTATTTTTGTTAAATTTGTTAATTTAAATTCAAAAAGCTATTCAAATTTTGCTCCTGAATCAGCATTTATTTCTAGATTTTTTGTTTGTTTCCCCTCTTTGTATAAAAAATAACCTGCTGCTGCAACCATAGTCGCATTATCTGTACAATATTTCATATTTGGACAAGAAAAATTAAAATTATTTTCCTTAGCAAGCTTTTCAAACTCATGTCTTATTCCTTTGTTTGCAGAAACTCCTCCTGCTATTATTAAATTATTAACATGATACTTTTTCATAGCCTTAATAGTTTTAGTAGTTAATACCTCAACTACAACATTTTGAAAAGAACATGCAAGATCTTCCTTTATTAACTTTTCTCCTTTTTGATCCAGATTATGAACTAAATTTATAACTGCACTTTTTAGTCCACTAAAACTAAAGTTAAAACTATCATCATTTAATGGTATTGGTAAAGAATAAGAAGGATTTCCAATATGTGCTAATTTATCAATTTCAGGTCCTCCTGGATAAGGAACATTTATTACCCTTCCTACTTTATCATAACACTCTCCTACTGCATCATCTAACGTTTCTCCAACAACTTCATAATCAAAATGATCTTTCATATATAATAAATTGGTATGTCCTCCACTTACAATAAGAGCCATAAGCGGAAATTCCATCTTTTTCTCTATATTATTAGCATAAATATGACTCCTAATATGATGTACTGGTACTAAAGGTTTATTATATATATAAGAAAGCGTTTTAGCAGACTCAAGTCCCACAAGTAAAGAACCCACAAGTCCTGGTCCATTAGTTACAGCAATCGCAGAAATATCATCCATAGAAAGATTAGAATCCTTTAAACATTTATCAATCACAAAAACAATATCTTTGATATGATTACGACTAGCAATTTCTGGAACTACTCCCCCATACAGAGTATGTATATCTACTTGGCTTAAAATAACTGTATTTATCTCCTCAAAACCATTTTTTACAATTGAACAAGATGTTTCATCACAACTAGTTTCTATTCCTAAAATATATACATCTTTCATACATATCACCTATTATGCTTTCCTTTCCATTAAAACCCCATCTATTCCATTATAATAACCTTTGCGTATTGCCTTTTCTTCAAAACCGAAGTTTTTATATAATTTCATAGCAATAGCATTTTCAATATTTACCTCTAAAGTTATATCTTTATTTTCTTTTATTAATTCACTTAATAATTTTGTAGCTATCTTTTTATTCCTATAAAACTTATCAACTTCAATATTATTTATTTCTATTCTATCATAAATAACACTATAATAGATATATCCTACAATTTTATCATTTAACCTGTAACATAAAAAATTAGCAAATGGATTATTATCAAGTTCCTTTAATACTTCTTGCTTTGTCAATATTAAACTATTTAGTAAATTAATATTATTATTATTATCAAGCTTTATAATCATGTAAATTTTCCTCAGCTTCAGTTTTCTTTAAATAATTTGGAACAAAAGTCATAGGATTTTCTTCTTTTTTAAATTTACTTGTTATAATACTTTCAAAATTTGGTTTAACTCTAGATGTTTGAAACTCAAAACTATCATTTGAAACAAAAACTTTTTCTCCATCATAAGTATTTACTATTTTCTTAAGTTCTTCCAAACTTATATAACTTTCTTCTAATAAAGAATTATTATTTTTATCATAAATAGCACCATAAACAAAACCTCTTCTGGCATCTATAATTGGAACTTTAATGTCCCCTTTTGAACTTAATGACATTAATTCAAGACTTGATATACTATAAAGTTTTTTATTTAAAAAGTATGCAAAAGTTTTTGCAATTGCAACTCCCACTCTAAGACCAGTAAAAGAACCAGGTCCCCTAACACAAACTATTTCATCAATATCCTTTGGAGTTAATCCTACTTCTTTCAACATATTTTCTATCAAAAAAAGTGTTTCTTTTGATAAATCTTTATCTAGTTTTTTATAAATACTTGTTAAAATAGTAGTATTCTTATAAAGACATAAACTCAAATAATTTGATGAAGTATTTAAAAAAAGACCTATCATAACACAGCCTCACATAAGTCTTCATATTTTTTACCAAATGGTTTCACAACTAATATTCTTTTATTTTCACCAACTATTCTAAATAAAATTTCAAGTCTTTCATCTGGAAGCTCATCTTTAATTAAATCAGACCATTCTATTATAGATACACCTTTCTTAACAAAATATTCATTAAAATCAATTTGAACATTTGCTTCATCTATTCTATAAACATCCATGTGAAAAAGAGGCATTTCACCAGTATAATACTCTTTTACAATATTAAAAGTTGGCGAAGTAATAGTATCAGTAATTCCTAAAGCATTAGCAAACCCTTTGGTAAAAACTGTTTTACCACTACCTAAATCTCCTTTTAAACATATGACCATATTCGGAAATTTTTCACTTTCTAAATTTTCTGCTATCTCTACTGTTTCTCGCTCATCAAGCGATGTTAATTTATATTCCACTTATATCACCAAAAGTATTTTATCATAAAAAAAAGATGTTATACAACACCTTTTTATATTTTTTTAATATTATTTATTTGCATAGTCATAGTTACAATAATACTTACAAGCTTCTTTATAAGCAGATGAGCCATTTGTATAAGTATCTTTTTTCCAACTATACCAGTTTCCTACTTTTGCATTAAAGTTAACAAAACCTTCACTTGGAGTCGTATTATAGTAAAATCTATAACCATGGTATTTAAACATATCCCCTGCAGATGAATTAATTCTATTATCTTCATCTGAATCACAAACTTTTACAACTCCAGCATTATAATTAGAAGAATTACGACTATTACAAATATCTTTAGTTCGGTAGTATACTACAGCATATGAAAAGTTCTTATGTTTTTGTTCAATATTTGTAGTTGAACACCACTCTTTACTTATTTTATCTAGACTACAAGTACACTTATATTGATAATAATTAAATGCAATATTTTTAGATGTATCACATTGATTCTTATATATGCCTCCCCACCAGAAAACATCTACATCGTCGGTAATAGTTCCACAAGAACCACAACTCGTACTGGCATGTGTAGCTACATACTTAGTTGTAATATTTCCAGCATTATCTTTAACATGTAAATATACTTTTGCATTTTTGAGCAAAGCTGCACTTGGTTGTGATATAAAACCACTATAATTTATCCAATTTATTGTTGGTGGAGTAGAACTATTAGTCCAAACATAAGAAGCAATTCCACTTCCATCATCTTTTACTTCATTAATACTTATACTTTCTGTACATGATTTTCTAGAAATATTTACAGTAGGACCTTGATTATCTACTTTAACTGTTGTAGAACATGTTTTAGGGGCAACTCCATTTTTTCTAGATATCGTTCCAGATACCTCTTCGTTTATTGTAGAACCTGTTGGTATAGAAATTGTCTTTTCAGATTCTATACAATCACTTTCATCTTCACAACTAAAAGTAACTTTCACTGAATTTGTTGTTGTCCAACTATTACCACCAACAGTTTCAGGATCAGTCGTTACCTTGCATTTTGGTCTTTCTATCCATTGTGGTCTTAATATTATATATGGATTTGGTTTAGCCGATGTTAATCCACCAGAACCATTTATGTTTAAAGTACACTCTTGCTTTATACCTTTATCATTATATACATCACACTTATAATTGTCAGCTATCCAACCATTAAATACATAATCATCTTCATCTGGCAATGTTTTTAATGTTTTTTCTGTCCCATAATTTCCAATTTCTCTATCAGTTATATTATCTTCATTATCTAGATAATATATCAAGTATTCATTATTTGCTATTTCTTCACTTATTGTGCATTCTAATTCTGATTTAATATCATTAGTTTCTGGATTATAATACTTTCCACCACAATACATACAACTTGTATATTCATAATCTTTATCGCCTTTTTTAACAACTACATAACTATCTGAACAATCCTCTCCTTTTGAATTAACAACATCAGAACTAAGTAAATTCTGTGAAGCCATTTCTTTAGCAGTTACATAATTCATGCCTCCACTTACTAAAGGTAACTCAAGTTTGTTATTTGCATAGTAGTTTTTTCCTGCGAGTAATAGCTCTTTTTTTAAAGAAACATCATACTTTACTTTTCCATCTTCTAGATATTGAGTTACTACAGGAATAGCAAGAGCTGCTAAAATACCAAGTATTACAATTACTCCCAATAACTCTACTATTGTAAAAGCTTTCACTTTATTTTTACTATCCATACCTCTAACACCTCACTTTAGTCTCTATTTCTTTACTTTTACTTTATACACAACTTCTTCCGTTTTATTATTTACAATAGTGGTAACACCTGCTAAAACTAATATTATTCCTATAAATATTCCTGTTGCTACTACTGGGATTACAGGAAGTGCAAAAGCTATTATACCAAGTACTGTTTTAGTAATCGGAGTAACTAAAGTTTTTAAGTCTTTTGTAACTTTAAGTGTAAATATAAGAGTAGATAATCCTGTTATAAAGAGCCAAATTCCAAGAAGAATAGGTATTAACTTAACAGCACCTTCTGTATTAGTTATCAAAATAATACCAAATATTAATCCAATAATAAAATTACCAATTGAATAAGACACATAAGGATTCTTACTAATAATTGCAGTTATAATACCAATTACAGCATACATAATTAATATTATTCCTCCTGCTAGAACAATAGTTTCAAAAGTTCCTTGAGGACTTATAATAAAAATTATTCCAAATAGTATTAATATAGCTCCAAATATATAATTCCATGTTTTTTTACTCATAAAATTCCTCCTTTAATAATTTAAGTATTCATCTTCTTCCCAAACTTTATCTTTACTCGAAGAATTATATACTTTGTAATCATATGTTTTTCCCTTTTCTTTAATGAAAACTGCATAAACATTGATTGTACTATTTTTAGAAAGAGGAATTACAGTTTCTCCTTTTTCTTTGTAAACTATTTTACAAGAAAATACATATTTATTTCCTTTACTCTCAACAAATTTACATTCTTTTGAGATTATTTCATCAATATTTTCTATATTTTTCCTAGTATCTCCTAAATACTTACTATCAAACCAAGCAGACACTGCAAGTTCGCCATATTTAGAATCTTGATAAGGATCAAAATAGCATCCACAAATTAAAAATGTTATAAAAAATAATAATAAAAAGTATTTCATTTTCATATGATTACCTCAAGTAAATCATAACATAAACAAAATACTTTTGCAAGTTAACAAAATTTTTTTCTATGATTTATTTCCTTTAAACTACCTCTTTTATATGTATTTAATCTAAAATTTTTTAAATTATTCGAGAACTCCAGTTACAACATTATCAGATTTTTCATAAATTAAAAGTTTTTCTTGATTATCTAATGTTGCTAATAATATTTCTTCTTGTTTTTTACCCTTTTCTTTTAATTTTTTGGCTAACCACTTTTCATCTTTTCCTATAACATGCAAATTTTTATTCATTACTTTACCATCAATTATTACATTTGCACACAAAGATGCTTTTGGTTTTTTAATATTCATATCTTTGTTTACAACTGTTTTATATTCATTTTTTGGAAGTATACTCACCTTTCCACTTGCTTCCATAATGGCATAAGCTATTTCAGAAATATCAAAGTATCCTTGTTCTCTACATTGTTCTAAAAAGTCATTTATATCAAACTTTACTTTTTTTAAACCTTTTTCTATTAGAATACCATCTTTTATTAGTATAGTAGGAACCCCTGCAAAAAATCTTCTTAATTTCATGTTTTTCATAGTAGCAATAGAAATAAAGTATGCTATTAACCCAAAAATAATAACTGCTATTATCCCATGACTAATCTGAGAATCTAAATTAATAGTCATTTCTGCTGCAAAATTTCCTATAGATATTCCTATTACATAATCAAATAAACTAAGTTGTGAAACTTGTTTTTTACCTATCATTTTTGTTACTAAAAATAATGCTATTAAAGAAAGAATTGCTCTTACACAAACTTGAATAAAATCATCCATATAATATCACCATAATTAGTATGCAAAAAAATAAAAATAATATTTATTTTTTTCTTTTTTAATGAAAAGAATAGAGATTTTTAACCTCTATTCAATATTAGTTATTTGAAAGTCATAACTATCACTAATATTTCCCGCAGTATCTTTAGCAAATGCATAATATGTTGCATTATATTTAGCAGTATACGTAACAACTGGAGTTGCCATTGTATTTATTGTTTTCCATGTACAAGCTGAAGAATTGTCTACTGTTGTAACACACCATTTTTGAACAAGACTAGTTACATCTTTAAGTGCTATATTTACTGAGTCTTCACTTACTGCTGTACTTTCAATTCCTGCTACTGCTAATACTTGTGGTTTAGTAATATCTATTTTAGAAATATATGTTACTGTAGAAGTACAAACACCATTTTTACAAGCTTTTACATAATAAGTTGCTTTTTCATCTTTTGAAATAGTTACTTTACTTCCTTGATTAGTCATACTATTTTCTGTTTTTCCATAATAGTATGTTACTCCATTTTCAGAGCCATAAAATTTTAATGTATATGGTTTGTTATGCCACTGATTTGTTTGAATATTATCACTTGCAACAATTTGTGGTAATTTCATTTTTGTTACAACTACTTGTACTGTCCTTGAAATATTATTATTTGTATAAGCTGTTATTTCAGCAGTTCCTTCTTCTTTACCAAATATTACTCCTTCTTTTGTTACAGTAGCAACATTTTTATTAGAACTTTTCCAATTTATAGTTTTATCTTTAGCATTACTAGGGGTTACAATTGCCGTTACTTTTTCACTTTCTCCCTGAACTAAGGAAATACTACTCTTATCTAATTTCATTTCTGTAACTTCTGTTCCTTCAGAAGATACTTCCTCAGAAACAACTACTTCAATCTCTCTTGTTATATCTCCATTTGAAGGAGTAACTTTAATAATTGCTTCTCCTGGTTTCAATGCCTTAATAAAACCACCTTCACTTACTGTTACAACATTAGAATCAGTACTATATAATCTAATACTAGATGAAGTAGCATTATTTGGTGAATAATCTACTTTTATTCTAGCATTTCCATCTGGTTTTAACTGAATTTTTTCTGGAAGAACACTAAAACTTGTCATATCAATATAATCATTTGTTACATAAACATTAACAGAAATAGTTCTAGTGTCTTTTCTTATTGTCAAAATTGCTTCTCCTATATTTTTACCTTCAACAACACCAGATTCATCTACAGTCATTATATTATCATTACTTGATTCGTATTCAATACCTTCACCACATTCTTTTTCCCCAAAATCAATTTTTAAATTATACTTATCTCCTTTAACCACTGAAATATTTTTAGCAAGTAATAAATCATTATTAAAAGCAGGACAAACAACAATCTCTTTAGATTGATCAGCCATATCTCTATTATTTAATTTTGAAACAATTTTTACTGTAGTTCTACCCTCTTGTACAGGAATAAGTGTATTTAATACTTCTTTTCCTTCCATCTTTTTATTTAAAATTGTAATTATATCTTCATTTGCACTAGTAAAAGTAGAAACTGTTTTTTCAATATCTTCTTTTCCTTCTGATAATACTGAAATGTTACCTGTTTCTCCTAAATATACTATTTCAGGCATAATTATTGTAGATTTATAGCCTTTATTATAATTAGAAATCGATACTGAAACAATTACAAGTATTAAAACAGCAAGTAAAAGAATACCTCCTAAAACTAGTAAAGCTTTTTTATTAATAGTACTAAATAGATCTGTAACTTTGTCTTTAGAAGTTAAATTTTCTTTATCCTCATATACAACATCAGCATTATCTATATATTCTAAATCTTTATAAGCCCCTATTTTACTAAAGTCTGAGTTTTCTCCATAATCTTGATGATAAAGATCTGTTTCTTCTTTTGATGTATCTGTTTGTTCAGATTCAGATTCCACTTTTTCTGTTTCAGTTTCTTCTACTTCATCACTTTTTTCATAGTATTCAGGTTCCTCTACATTAAAATCACCTTTAGCCATAATGCTCACCCCTATTCTATATAAATAATATCAATAAAAAACAAAAAAAGCAAGAATATTTATATTTTATTAAGGCAATCGCATAAAATTTTTTTTCATTTATATGAGATAATACTCTTTTAA
>JBJEDW010000016.1:0-18211 GCA_051872415.1 Bacilli bacterium | reverse complement strand
AATAACTAAAAATAGTGTTAGCATTTTACTCACCAACACTATTTATTATAGAACCGAAGAAAGAGGCTTAGAGCCTCTTTTATGTATAAATAATCATTGCACTAAAACAATAAATTTGTTCTTCTGCAAATACAGAAATACTAACTTCGTATTTAATATCAATAACTTCTTTATCTTCATCAAGTTCTTCTAAAAAGATATTTATTTTTTCTTCTAGATCTTTTTCGTGTGCCTCATCAAAAACTTTTACTTTCATTTATATCACCAAGAATATGTTAGCTAAAAAAACTTTAAAAAATTGTCGAATAGATTAATGAAGAGATAAAAAATAGAAAGAGAAGATAATGTGTACTAGGTTAATGCTAAAATAAATAAAATTTATTAACGATTTATATCTTTTTTAAAGTTAGCTGAAGAATGTATTGAATAATTGCCATTAATGAATAAACAATACTTTTTTTCACCAATAAATTTTATTTTTTTATCTGTAATTAATAAAACATCCTCTTCTGGTAAAAATAATAATTTGTTTTTATTACTATATTCTTTTAAAAAATCTTTGTTTTGAGTAAAACTTTTTTTATTATAATGACACAATAGAGAATAATCATTTATAAGATTAAGTCCTTTTGTATTAACTTCTAACTTATCATCTGTTAAATTGCAACTATCAATATCTTTTCCAAATATTATTGCGCCTGCACTTCCACCATAAATAATGCCGTCATTAAGTAAATATTTTTTTATTTTTTCTATATTAGAATTATTTTTTAATTCTTTTAATAGTTTATAAGTGTTTCCGCCACCAATAAATATAGAACTATAATTTGATAAATTTAATTTTGATAATTCTAAGCTTGATCTTATCATTTTAAAATTATTTGTTCCAAAATATGCTATTTCTCTTTTAAACCAATTATAGCATTCTTCATACTTTTCTTTATCCATAGCAAGTGGTATATAAAGTATGGGTTTATCCTTATCGATACTATTAAAAAAACTATTGTATGCAAAAAGATTTTGTCTTCCTGCACCTCCACCAGATAAATATAATTTCATTTTACTTTCTCTCTTTTCTTAAAATTTTTATTTTTTCTTTAGGTACTCCGCTTTGTGCTAATTTAAAATCAAATTCATCCCAAGTTATTTCCAACTTTTTTGCAATTCCTCTAACTGGATATCCCTCGTTTGCGAGTTCATCAGTATTACAAGCATACAATTTTTACTATATTCTTCATTTACTTTAGTTATAATATCTGTATTTGATAGTTTATCATCTACTTTTTGCCAATCTCTCCAATAAGTAATACATTCATTAAAATATTTTAAGATTTCTCCTTCAATATCTTTTTTGTTTAGTAATTTTACTAAATTTTTAAAATATTTTTTTGCTTGATAGCCATTGCCTTTGTTTGATGTTTTTACATCACATAATGTAAGTAATGAAATAGCCGAAATTAATCCTTTTACTCTTGGTATTAATGTTTCTTTTGAATCGCTATACAAATCAAAATATGATTTATTTTTATTTTGACACCATCTTAATCTTTCTAATCCAAAACCTAAATCACAAAATGTTTCAATTTTTGAGGAGCTTACGTTTGTAAAAAAGGTAGTATCTCCAATTTCTAAATCATCGTAATAATAGAATGTTCTATTACCAGTTATGTTTATGTCATTCCAAGAATCTTTGTATAATTTACTATCCTTTACTATTTTAAGTCTTTCTTTTGTTAAACCACTTTCATAAAAATAATTTACATAATCAGAAACAAGTTTATTATACTCTGTTTCGGATAAGTTAAATTTAGTTGTTATCCCATTTATAAATGCTAGTGATGTTCCTTCTGATAAATGTTCAAAAAATTGCGTTCTGATCACTGATTGAGGTACAAAGTATTTTTTGTCTAAATCCAATTTTCCCTCCAGATAATTTCTTATAAGTGGTTGAATTCCTGCTGTTGTGAAAACTGTATCTCTTTCATTTACAATTGAATAAGGGGGAAAAACATTATATCCATTAGATGTAAAATATTCATTTGTATCTTTTGAATGAAGTAAGTCCATAATAAAATTCTCCTATCTAAAATTAATAACTATTAACTTTTATTTCTTGGTTTATTATTTTTTCAGTTATTTTATAATGATTTTTTATTTGTTCTTGAACTATCATATTTATTTCTTTTTTTATTTTTTCAGTTGTGTTTTTATTTAATTCTACGCTAATATTCCAGGGTTCTTTGATACTATCACCCATTTTAGAAGTGCAATACACAACATTTTCTATATTATATTTGTCATAAATATCTTTGCTTATTTTATCTCCTATTGCCGTAAACAACTTTCCTGTATGATATACTGGATTTTTTCCTGATGGTGCTTCCATACTAAAATTTCTACAGAAAGGAATAACACCACGTGATCTATTTCCTCTACCTACAGCACCTTCATCACCACTTTCTATTGCACTACCAATTAATGTCATATACAGATCATTATTTTCATAATTGTCTCTTGTATTAATAAATATTTCTATTTCAGCATCTTCAAAATGAGATAATGTAATATTATAAATATCTTTTTTTATTAATTTTAATTTACTTATATAATCTTCTAAATCTTTAATGTAATGGGATATTAATGGAACACAAGAAGTTATTTCTATCTTTTTATCTTTTCTTATCCCCATTACTTTGATATCATTTCCAGTCCATGGATATTTCTCTTTATATTTATGTGAATTTAGTGTTTGTTCTATTTCTAAAACTGTTCTTTCCAAATTGCTCATTGGATAGTAACTTACTGTTGTTGATGTATCGTTACATCTAAAATGATTATTATGTCTATCAAAATCACTTTTATTTACTACTTCAAAGAATTTCTTTCTTTCATTTTTTGTAGAGTCATCACTATTATACACAACTCCAGGTCCTTCATTATGGTGAGTGTTATCTACTATTTCTAAGAATTTTTCCACGTCTAATAATGGGAATAACTCTTTAAAATAGTCTTTAATGGTTTTTGTAACTATTGTCATATAATCAATTTTTTCTTCTTCAAAACGATCTGTGAATCTACCATTAATTAATAATTTAATTGGAGCAATCATTTCTCCTCCTTCAAATTTAACTTTAGAACCTCCACCTAAAATTGATAGTTTATCTATCATATGTCTTAGAACAACTCCATAATGTTCTATACAATAATTAGAATATGTAGCAGAAATTTTTTCTGCTAAAGTATCGCAAATATTGTCAGGGTGTCCTTTTCCTTTTGTTTCTACAACTTCAAATAAGATCTCATCGATATTATTTTTTTTATTTACATAAATAAATGTTTCCATAATACATCTCCTTTTTTGAATTTATTGTATCAAATAATTTTTGTTTTCACAACAACAGATTCATACTTAAAATATTTTCAATAAATTTGTCGAACTCTCTTGATTAAAATATAAAAAGCTTTATAATAAAAGGAAATAGTTTTTAAAGGAGGAAAGCCATGGATAAAACAAAACTACCTGTACTTGTTCTAAAGAATATTATCCTATTTCCTCATAGTGAAATAAGATTAGAACTAGAAAATGATAAAGACAAAGAACTTATCTCTTTAGCGGATTCTTACTACAACAAACATATTTTAATTATTCATCCAAATGATGAACTTGAAGCTTCGATTGATAAAACTAGTTTTCCTAGAATAGGAATAATTGGTTATATTAATATGAAACTTGATCTTCCTAATAATAAAACAAGAATTGTAATCAGGGGACTTAACAGGGTAAAAGTTTTATCTTATACAAGTGAAGTAGATGGTATAAAAGTATCTTATTTTGAAGATATTAATATTCCAAAATTATCTAGTGTTGAAGAAATGGCTTATTCTAGAAGTTTAATAAAACAAACAGAGTATTATATAGAACATTGTCCTACTGCGAGTAATAGTATTTTATCTGATATACTCGGTGTAAATGATATAGATAAAATAACAGATATTCTTACTATGTTTATTCCTGGTACTTATCAAAGAAAACTTGAATATTTAAATGAAGTAAGTCCTACTACAAGAGTAATGATGCTTTTAGATGATATTAATATGGAAATATCAGTAACTGAACTAGAACAAGAAATAGAAGATAAAATATCTTTTGAACTTGAAAAGACTCAGAGAGATTATATTTTAAGTGAAAAAATAAAAATTATGAAAGAAGAACTTGGTGAAGGGTATGATAAAGACGGGGAAATAACAAAATTAAAAGAAAAACTAAAGAATTCTAATTTTCCTGTTTCTATAAAAAAGAGATTAGAACTTGAGATAAAAAGATATGAATCAATACCTGCGATGTCTTCTGAAATAGGTATGGTAAGAAATTATATTGATACATTATTTAGTCTTCCTTGGAATATTTATACTAAAGATAATGATGATTTAAATGATGCTTTAGAAAAATTAAATAACACTCATTATGGTCTTGTAGACGTAAAAGAAAGAGTAATCGAGTATTTAGCATTAAATCAAATGACTAAAGGAATCAATAATCCAATTATTTGTTTAGTGGGTCCTCCAGGAGTTGGAAAAACTACATTTGCTAAAAGTATTGCAAGTGCATTAAACAGAAAATATACTAAAATTTCCGTTGGAGGAATTAGTGATGAAGCAGATATAGTAGGGCACAGACGTGCTTATATTGGCTCAAGTCCTGGTAAAATAATCGAAGGATTAAAAAAAGCTGGTTCTTCAAATCCTGTCTTTGTTATTGATGAAGTAGATAAAATGACTAAAGATATCAAAGGAGATCCAGCCTCAAGTTTACTTGAAGTTTTAGATAAAGAACAAAATAAATATTTTTGTGATAATTATATTGAAGAAGAATATGACCTATCAAAAGTTATGTTTATTTTAACAGCAAATTATATTGATCAAATACCTATGGAATTATTAGATAGACTTGAAATAATAGAAATATCTAGTTATACAGAATATGAAAAATTTAATATTTGTAAAAATCATATAATTCCAAATGGAATAAAAGAGCATGGTCTTGAGAGTAATAATATAGAGTTTACTGATGATGCAATTTTTAAAATAATAAAAAATTATACAAAAGAAGCTGGAGTAAGGGAACTTGAAAGAAAAATCCATACTATTTTAAGAAAAATAGTAAAAGAAATAGTAATTGATAAAAAAGAAAGTTTAAATATTGTTGACGAGGTCATAGTAGAAAAGTATTTAGGTAATGAGAAATACTCTAGTTCTAAAAATGATAAAAATCAAAGCGAAGTTGGAGTAGTTAATGCTATGAGTTATACAATTTATGGGGGAGATATATTAAAAATTGAAGTAGATTACTATAAAGGACATAATAATATTATAGCTACAGGTAGTCTTGGAGAAGTTTTTATAGAAAGTACAAAAATAGCTCTTAGTTATATAAAAAGTAATTATAAAAAATTTGGTATAGATTATGAAAAATTAGAAAGTAGTGATATTCATATTCATGTTCCAGAAGGTGCAATAAAAAAGGATGGTCCAAGTGCAGGAATAGCAATTACTACTGCTATTATAAGTGCTTTTACTAATTTAAAAATAAAAGGTAATATTTCAATGACTGGAGAAATAACTTTAAGAGGAGAGGTTTTATCAGTTGGAGGATTAAAAGAAAAAGTAATTGGCGCTAAAAAAGCTGGAGTAGAAAAAATAATTTTACCAAATTCTAATAAAAAAGATATAGAAGAATTAGATAAAGAAATAACTGATAAATTAAAGTTTATATATGTAGATAATTATTTACAAGTTTTTGAAAATTTAACTTATTCAAAGAAAAAGAAGAAAAATACAGATAAAATCTTAGAAGAAGAAAAGAAGTAAATATTATAAAACTTCTTTTTTTAAATATAAATATATGTTAAAATTATATAGTATTTGAAAGGTGATGCAAAATGAAAGAAGTTATATTAGAAACACTTATGGATAGTTTTAAACTATTACCATTTTTATTTATCACGTTTTTAGTTATAGAACTTTTTGAACATAAATTAAGTAAGAAAAGCAAAGATGTAATTATTAATTCAGGTAAATTTGGTCCACTTTTAGGAAGTTTTTTAGGACTTATTCCTCAATGTGGTTTTTCAGTTGCTGCTACTAATCTTTATGCTACTAGGATTATTACTCTTGGAACTTTGATTTCTATTTATCTATCAACAAGTGATGAAATGATTCCGATTTTAATTGCAGAACAAGCACCAATTGAACTTTTAATAAAAATAATTATCCTAAAATTTATTATTGGTTTTATCTTTGGTTTTATTATAGATTTTGTTTTTAGGAAAAAGGAAAAACAAAATTATTCTCTTTGTAAAGATGAACATTGTCATTGTGAAGAAAAAATATTTTTGGCAGTACTTAAGCATACTTTAAATATATTCATTTTTATTGTTATATGTAATTTTATTATTAACTTTATTATGGAGTTTGTGGGTATGAACTACTTAAAGGCTATACTTTTAAAAGATAATATTTTAGGATCTTTTATTACCAGTTTAATAGGTTTAATTCCTAATTGTGGTGCCAGTGTAGTCCTTACAGAATTATTTTTAAATAATGCTATATCATTTTCTGCTTTAGTTGCAGGGTTATTATCTGGAGCAGGAATAGCACTTCTTGTTTTATTTAAAACAAATAAAAATAAAAAAGAGAATTTTATGATTTTAGGACTTATCTATTTAATTGGGGCTATTTCTGGGGTAATTCTAGAACTGGTTTTAAAAATAATTTAAGTAAAATAAAAAAAGATCTACAAGAGCCGATCTTTTTTTATTATTTTTTTAGTTTTGATAAATCAATATTATTTCCTTCAATAGCTCTTAAAACTTCTATTGGAAGGGCAAATATTATAGTATTTGATTGATCTGAAGAAACATCATTGATAGTAGAAAGTGTTCTTAAATGAAGAGCACCATTTGCACTAGCCATAGTTTCAGCAGCTTTAGCTAAGTTTTTAGAAGCTTCAATTTCTCCGATTGATTTAGTAATAACAGCTTGTTTTTCTCTTTCAGCTTCTGCAACACGGGCAATAACTCTTTTCATTTCTTCAGGAAGAGAAACATCTTTTAGTTCAACATTCTCAACTTTAATTCCCCAAGGGTCAGTTGCTTTATCAATAACATTACATATTTCACTAGAAAGTTTATCTCTTTCACTTAAAAGTTCATCAAGTGATACAGAACCCACAACATTTCTCATAGTAGTTTGAGCAAGTTGAGATACAGCATAGAAGAAGTTTTCAACTTCTAAAACACTTTTTGAAGCATCAAATACTTTGTAATAGATAACTGCATTAATCTTAACTGAAACATTATCTTTAGTAATTGCTTCTTGTTCTGGAACATCAACTGCTTTAGTTCTAATATCAACCTTTTTATAAGATTGAAATATAGGAATAACTATTCTCCAACCAGGTTCCATTATTTTAGTAAATTTACCAAGACAAAATTTAATTCCTCTTTCATATTGATTAATTTGTTTGATTGATGCAAGTAGAATTACTGCTATAATAATGATTATAATAATGCCTATGTCCATATTTTAAATATACCTCCTTTTCTAAATTATATCATATAATCATATGAAAAGAAGTAAAATCTTTTGTTTGTGTTAAATTCGTTAAATTTTACTCGAAAATTTAAGTTTGGTATTTATTTTTTGTAAATTTATGTTATAATTAATTTGTTGAGGTTCCTTAGCTCAGTTGGTAGAGCAACAGACTCTTAATCTGTGGGTCCAGGGTTCGAGCCCCTGAGGAATCACCATTTTGAAATGTAACTATCAGTTTTTTGATAGTTTTTTTATATAATAGGAAAGTCATACTAACTAATGTAATAAAAACAAAAACTATTTTCTTTACGTAAAAAAATCATAATAATTTGCCAAAACTTCTTTTTTTAATATATAATTAAGTTGGTGATGGAAAAATGAGTGAGACAAAATCAACTTTAGAAAGAATATACAATTACTCTTTAGAAGAAATAATGGGGCAAAGTTTTGGAAGATATTCTAAATATATAATCCAAGATCGTGCTATTCCTGATGTTAGGGATGGACTTAAACCTGTTCAAAGAAGAATTCTTTATGGTATGTATAGAGAACGTAATACATATGATAAACCTTATCGTAAGAGTGCTAAAACTGTTGGTAGTATAATGGGTAATTATCATCCTCATGGTGATAGTTCTATTTATGAAGCAATGGTTAGAATGAGTCAGTGGTGGAAACAAAATACTCCTTATATTGATATGCAAGGAAATAATGGTTCTATTGATGGTGATAGTCCTGCGGCAATGCGTTATACTGAGGCTCGTCTTTCTAAAATTAGTAATGAACTTTTAAAAGATATTGATAAAGATACAGTTTCTTGGGCTCCAAACTTTGATGATACAGAACTTGAGCCTACTGTTCTTCCTTCTAAATTTCCAAACTTACTTGTAAATGGAACAACTGGTATAAGTGCAGGGTATGCTACAAATATTCCTCCTCACAATCTTGGAGAAGTTATTGATGCTACTATAAAAAGAATAGATAGTCCTAATTGTAAGTTAGAGACAATACTTGATATAATTAAAGGACCAGATTTTCCGACTGGGGGAGTTATCTATGAAGCTGAAGGAATTACTAAAGCTTTTACAACTGGTAAAGGTAGAATAGTTGTTCGTGCTAAAATAGATATTCTAAAAGTAAAAGGTAAAACTAATATTGTTGTTACAGAAATACCTTTTGATGTTTTTAAATCAAATATTACTCGTAAAATTGATGAAATTAGGATAGATAAAAAAATAGAGGGAATTGCAGAAGTTCGTGATGAAACTGATAAAGAAGGACTTAGAATAGTTATAGAATTAAAACAAGGTGCTAATACAGATCTTATTTTAAATTATTTATATAAAAATACTGAGCTTCAAACTACATATAATTATAATATGATTGCAATAGTAAATAGGCGTCCTAGACTTCTTGGAATATTGGATATTTTAGATGCTCATCTTGCACATTATAAAGAAGTAGTATTAAAAAGAACAAACTTTGATTTAATGCATGCTAAAAAAAGACTTCATATTGTCGAAGGTCTTATTAAAGCTATTTCAATACTTGATGAAGTAATTAGAGTAATACGTGCTAGTAAAAATAAAAGTGATGCTAAGGATAATTTAGTTAAAGAATTTAAGTTTACTGAAGAACAAGCTGAAGCTATTGTAGTTTTACAACTTTATAGACTTACTAATACAGATGTTACAACTTTAGAAGAAGAACTTAATAATTTGAATATTATAATAAATGCTCTTTCTAAGATTTTAAACGAAGAAGAAGAACTAAAAAAAGTTATGAAAGATGAACTTCGTGCTATAAAAAAAGAGTATGCTACCCCTAGAAAGACTGTTATTACAGATGAAGAAGCAATAATTAAAATAGATGAAAAAGATATGATTCCTAATGAAGAAGTTGTTGTTTTGATAACTAAAGATGGTTATGTAAAAAGAACTTCTAAAAGAGGATATAATGCTAATACTGAAGATCCACTTTTAAAAGAAGGAGATTATATAATTGGATTATTTAAACAAAATACAATAGATACTCTTTTAGTGTTTACGAATCTTGGTAATTATTTATTTTTGCCTGTTCATGAAATACCAGATATAAAATGGAAAATGTTAGGTAAGCATATAAGTAATATTGTAAAATTATCTGAAAATGAAGAAATAATAAGTGCTATTCCTGTTAAAGACTTTGATATTAATATAGATATTGCTATTGCAAGTAAAAATGGAATGATTAAAAGAACAAATCTTAAAGATTTTAAAGTAAGTCGTTATTCAAAACCAATTACTTGTATGAAATTAAAAGATAATGATGAAGTAATTAATGCTTTTGTAGTTAATTATAAAGATGTATTTGTAGCAACTGAAAATGGATATGGTCTTTGGTTTGATATAGAGGAAGTTCCAACATCTGGTATAAAATCTGGTGGAGTTAAAGCAATAAGTTTAAGAGATGATACTTTAGTAAGTGCCTTTGTATTTGACAATTCTTTAGAATATGTTACAATATTTACAAGTAATAGAACTGCAAAAAGGGTAAAACTTGAAGAATTTGAAAAATCTTCTAGAGCCAGAAGAGGTTTAGTGCTCTTAAGGGAAGTTAAAACTAATCCTTATAAAGTGAAAAAAGTATTTGTTATTCAAAATCGTGGATTTATAGGAATAAAAAAATCTTCTGATATTGAAAATATAAAAAATACTGAAATTACTATTGCAGATCGTTATAAAACAGGTTCTACTATTTCAAAAGAAGAGATAATTGATGTTTTCGAGATAAAATCTTTAGAAGAAGAGGTAAGTGAAGCAACTATAGAAAAAGAAGAAAATAATAGTTCTAAAGATAATACTAATGTTAAAGTTCATCAAGTCTCACTTCTTGAAATAGATGAACAATTAAAAGAAATAGATGATTTCTTAAAATAGGAGGTTATTATGGAAAAGGTTGATTTAGATAGAAAAAGCTTTTATGATTTTTTAGAGACTTTATTTAATAGAATTGATCCAGTTAATCGTGTTGCTTTTTCAATAAAAAATAAAAAAGGGTATAGAAAAATTGATGGTGATTATTGTAAATGCTTAATTGAGGAATATTCTTTAGTGTATCCTGATGGAAAAAAGATTTTAGAACATGATCTTATTTCAAAAACATTAAAATTAAGTGATAGTACAATAATTCTTGATCAAAAAGAATTTGATACTTCTGCTATTACTATAGAAGAAATAAGAGAAATATTTTGTAGAGATTATAAAAGTATTCCGATGTTACATAGAATGCCTGATATAATTCAATCAATAAAAATAGATGAAAATATTAATGAATCTGGTCTTCTTGTTATAAATAGTGATTTAAAAGATAATCTTTGTGATAATATAATAAATTATTTAAATGAAGAAGAAATAGCTTTTAATGAATTGCAAACAGGTTTGTATTATAAAGAAGAAGATGAAGATAAATATAAAAGTTTAAATTCGTGTAATAAAATTAGATCTAGAAAATTATGCTAAAGCAGAGTTTGTTCTGCTTTTTTTGTTTTTTTGAAAATATTTTATTTGTTTATTTACTTTATGTATTAGGGTATGATATCATACAAATATGCTAATATAAAAATAGGGAGAGTAATAAACATGGACAAAATAAAAAAGATTTTAAATAAAAAGAAGGTAATGATACCATTAATAATAGTTTTACTTATTCTTTGCGCGGGGGTAAGTTTTGCTATTTGGAATTATAGCTTTTTAGGAGAGGCTAATAAAATAGAAACAGGGGAAATTTCTCTAGAGCTATTAGAAAGTAATACAGATATAATAAGTATAGAAAATGCTCTTCCAATAAGTGATAAAGAAGGAAAAGAACAAAGTGAAACATTTAATTTTGCAGTAATAACAAAAGCAAGTATGAATTTAAGTATGCCATATGAACTTGTTATTGAAAAACTAGAAACAGCAGAAGGTTATACTGCTTTAAGTGATGATGAAGTTAAAGTCTATTTAGAAGATTATGAAGGAAATACTTTAGTAGAGCCAGTAAAAATAAGTGAACTATCTGATTATGTTTTATATACTGATACAAATGTTCATAGTAAAACAGTTACAAAACTAACAGATAAATATAAACTAAGAGTATGGATAGATAGTGATGTTGAAGCTAGTAAGTTTTATGATGAAAGCGCTGATTCAGTAAAAACTTATCAATATAAATTTAAGATAGGAGTAATGACAGAAAGAGCAAAATATCAAGTAAGATATAATGCAAATGGGGGATATTTACTAAAAAATTTATCTATGACTAGTACTGGAGATTATCCTTGGGAGGAAACAGACGGAGTGTATAGAAGTGGAAATTATAATGTATCTAGTTCAACGTCTACTATTACTTCGGAAGAATTTACTTTAACAGAAATATCAAAGCTATCATTTGATTGGGCGGTTTCAAGTGAAGGAAGTTATGATTATTTGTATTATACAATTTATAAAGATGGAGAAGTATTTTCTGATACAGGAGAATCAACTAAAATATATGGTAATTACTCTATTACAGATGAAGCTGATCTGACTTATACAACAATTGAAAAAATATTGCAACCAGGATCTTATACATTAGAATTCAATTATATTAAAGCAACTGGAGGAGCAAATGAAGGTTTAGATAGAGGATATGTAAAAAATATAAAAGTTGATAATTTGATGGAAAGTGATATAGCGATTTTCTTAAATAGCGAGGGGGATAACCCTTGGGAAGAAACAGATGGAGTGTATAGGAGTGGAAACTATAATGTATCTAGTTCAACATCTACTTTAACATCTAATGAGTTTACTTTAACAGAGTCGCTAATATTATCATTTGATTGGGCAGTATCAAGTGAAAGTGCTGATTATGATTATTTGTATTATACAATTTATAAAGACGGAGAAGTACTTTCTGATACAGGAGAATCAACTAAAATAGGGGGAAACTATTCCATAACAGATGAGGCTAATTTATCTTATACTACAATTAAGAAAGAGTTAGAACCGGGAACTTATAAAGTAGAATTCAATTACACTAAAGATAGTTCAGTAGACAAAGGATTGGACAGAGGTTATCTAAAAAATATGAAACTTTATAAAGTTGTTAATTCGATGAATAATTCAACTTATAAGGTTGGAATTTCTAGTAATCTTAGTCAAAATCTTTATATAAAAGCTGGTTATGATTTTGTTAGGTGGTCGGATACAGAAAATGGAGAAGTGTTGTATCAAAATGAAAGTGAAATACAAGATTTAGCTACAGAAGATGGTGCAGTAGTAGATTTATATGCAATATGGAAACCTAAGCAATATAATGTAAATTTAGTAGTACAAAATGGTACAATTGAAGGAGAAGCCACTAAATTAGCGGATTATAATAGTAATGTTACTTTTAATGTAAGTGCAAATGATGCAAATGCCATACCATTTATATCGTGTACTAATGGGCAAAACGCAACAATAGAGGATGGTGTTCTAACAACAGGTAATATAAAAAGTGATACAACATGTACTTTGAAGTTTGCAACAGAAGCTACAACATTATATACAGATGGGACTTTAATAATAAATGAATTAGCATCAGATAGAAGTTCTAATATAGAGACACATGGAGCAGTAATAGATCAATATGAAGCAATGTGAGAAGATAATTCATATGTGTTTAGTGATGAAATTTCTCAACCTTGGAATGATAAAAAATCTAGTGTTACATCGATGGAAATAGGAAGTAATATTCAGCCAATATCAACTGTTTATTGGGCAGAGGGATTAACGGAAATGACAACAGGAGATTTTGCTAAATTAGATACTTCTCAAGCAACTGATATAAGTGGTATGTTTGCATCAGCGGGTAGTAATGCTACAACTTTTAATGTTGAGGGTTTAAGTACTTGGGATACATCGAGGGTAACAGATATGAGTGGTATGTTTTATAATGCAGGCTATAGTGCCAAAACTTGGAGTATAGGAGATTTATCAAATTGGGATACTTCAAGTGTAACATATATGAGTACTATGTTTTATAGAGCGGGTGTAAATGCTACAACCTTTAATATTGGAGACATATCAAATTGGATACCTCAGGTGTAACAACTATGAACAGAATGTTTTCTAATGCAGGAAGTAACGCTGCAACCTTTGAATTAGACTTATCAAATTGGAAAACACTAATTGTAACTAACATGAATTATATGTTTGAGAAAGCAGGCTATAGTGCCACAACCTTTGAATTAGATTTGTCGAATTGGAAAACCTCAAGTGTAACAACTATGATGTATATGTTTCAAAATGCAGGTTATAAAGCCACAACCTTTAATATTTCAGGTTTATCGGGTTGGGATACCTCAAATGTAACATATATGAATAATATGTTTGAGAAAGCAGGCTATAATGCTACAACCTGGAGTATAGGAGACTTATCAGGTTGGAGCACATCGAATGTAAATGATATTATGTATGGTATGGAAAATATGTTTTACTATGCAGGTTATAAAGCTACTACTTTTGATATAGGAGACTTATCAAATTGGGATACCTCAAATGTTACTAAGATGAATTATATGTTTAGCTATGCGGGTTATAGTGCCACAACTTTTAATATAGGAGACTTATCAGGTTGGGATACCTCAAGTGTAAAAACTATGATGTATATGTTTCAAAATGCAGGCTATAGTGCCACTTGGTCTTTGAATTGTTCTTCTTGGAATGTGAATAAAGTTACAAGTTATTATGGTTTCAATACCGGTGTTACCTCTAAAGTAACCGCACCAACTTGGGTAAATTAAGGAGGCTTTTATGAAAAGTAAAAAGAAATTAATAATAATTATTGCTACTGTTTTAATACTTATTGGGCTTTTCTTATCAATCTTCTACTTTAAAGAAGTAAAAAATAAAGAAGAAAGTAATGATTTAAGAATAGAATATGTTAAAGGAGATACTATTGTTTTAGAGGACATAGAAAAAGGATTTACTTATGAAAAGGAAATAATAGTAGAAAATACTTCTAAAGAACTTAGAACATATAGTTTAGAGTGGACCTCTGTTTCAAATAAAGTAAAGTCAGGTTCTGACTTTACTTATGAGATTACAGGTACTGGAGATAGATCTGCTAGTTTAGGTAAATCACAAGTACCTGGTGTTGCTTCTAAGATATTTAATCAAGTAGCAATACTTGGAGGAGTAACACATAAATACAAAATAAAAATAACTTATAATGGAGAAGAAAAAGGTAATTTTAAAGGAGTGCTTAAAGTAAAAGCATATGATATGTCTAGTGATAAGAACGATAAAAAGATAGATATGGAAAAAGAAATAGAAAAGAGAAAAGAAGAGAAAGAATCTTCTTTGAAGAAAGAAGCATAATAAAAAAGCTATTAGGATAAGTTCTAATGGCTTTTTAAATTATTCTTGTTTTTAAAATTCTACTAGTATTGGAAAAGTTCTTTTTTGCAGTTTTATCTAGAACTTCTTTTCCGTATTTTTCTACTAGTTCTTCACCGATCTTATCAACGTTTGCACCACTTCCTTTAGGTAAAGGAATATGATAAGTATCAGATAATTTATCAAATTCTTGTAAAAAGATATATCTACTTATAATTGATGCACATGCAACTGCCATATTCTTAGATTCAGCTTTAGTTACAAAAGTAATATCTTTAACAACACTTGGTATTTCATTTAAATAAGAATAATAACGATTTTCTTTAGCGAATTCATCTACTATTATATAATCTAATTTTTCATCTATTTCATCTAGGATTAAAGATAATACTCTGTTATGCATAATAGCTTTTATTTTATTCATGTTATTTTCTTTTGAATATTTTTGATTATATTCTTCATTTGATAAGATAATACTTTTATATTTTATTTTTTTTATTATTTCTGGTGCAATTTTTTTTATTTTTTCATCTGTTATTTTTTTTGAATCAGTACATCCTAAATCTTTTAAGAAAGGTAAGTCTTCTTTTTTTACATAACAAGAAGTAACTACAATTGGTCCAAAATAATCTCCTGTACCAACTTCATCTGATCCAACAGAAGTAGTGTTTAAATAATCTATTTCATTTTTATCATCTTCATCATTTTCTTTAATAGCTTTCCACATATTGGCATCAACAAAAGCACTTGTTCCTTGAAACATAGCTTTTCCTGATTCATATAAAGTTATTATAGTATCCTCTTCTTCTGCTTGGAATATAGCATAAGGAGGTGTTTTTTCTCTTTTTTTGTCTTTATAGTATTCAATCATTTTATTTTTTGTTTCTTCATCAACTTTTATTACAACATTCATTAATATCACCTTATTCATTATAGCACATTTAGAAAATTAAAATAATATTTTTCTTTAGGAAACGCAAAATAGTCGCAAAAACTTGAAATTTACTTGTTTTTGAGTATAATAAAGAACGTTTTTGTTAAGTATTTGACACTTAACATTTGAAAAACATTAGTTAAATGTTATAATTATTTTGTTGTGTTTTAGGAGGTATTAATATGAAACCATCAATAGAAAAAAGATTTTTAAATAATTATAGTGAAAGTGCTATTAAAGGAAAAGTAAAAGAAATGAAAATAGTAGATTATATGAAAGAGAATAATTTATCTTTTTT
Source organism: Bacilli bacterium (assembly GCA_051872415.1). Taxonomy (GTDB): domain Bacteria; phylum Bacillota_I; class Bacilli_A; order RF39; family UBA660; genus UMGS1449. The sequence continues at coordinate 2,004 of JBJEDW010000016.1, read as the reverse complement.
AGATGAAATAGCTGTTAGTTATTTTAAAAATGAAATTACTTATAAAGAATTTTTTGATTTAATAGATAAAGCATTTAAAACTTATAAAGTTATGGGAATAGAAAAAGGGGATTATGTACCTGTTTCTTCTCCAAATTTTATTGAAGGACTTGCATCTTTTTATGCTTTAAATATGATTGGTGCTATTCCTAATATGATTTCACCACTTGCATCTTCAGAGGAATTTGAGCATCATTTAAAAGAAGCACCAGTAAAAAATGTTATAATTTTTGATCAAAACCTTAAAAATTATACAGAAATTTTGAAAAAAGCAGGTATAGAAAATACTGTTTTAGTATCAGCGAATACGTATTTACCTAAGAACTTGAAGATTATGAAAAAGTTTGTAGATGGAGTAAAAGGAGATAGTAAATCTATAAAAATTGCTAAGTCTTTAGCTGAGGACTCTAATCCTATTTATTTTGATGAAGCTCTTTTAAAGTATGCAGATGAGTTTTTGGGAAAAGTTGAAACTGCTGATTATAATTTTGATGATACAGCGCTTTTACTTCATACTGGAGGAACAACTGGATTTCCAAAAGCAGTTGAGGTTACTGATAATAACTATAATGGTATGATCAATCAATATGAAACTACTATAGATAATATTAAACGTGGAGATACTATTGTTACAGTTCTTCCAATGAATATTGGATTTGGTCTTTGTAATAATATGGGTATGCCTTTAAGAATGGGAGTAAAGTTAGTTTTACATCCTAAATTTAATCCAAAAGAAGTTTATGATTTATTTAAAAAACATAAACCAAATCACTTTATGGCAACTTCAACATTTTTTAAATGTATGATGGATGATCCTAGATTTGATGGGGAAGATTTATCGTATATAAAAACTTTATGTTATGGTGGAGAAGGCTGGAGTGAAGAAAATAGAGAAAAGTTTAATGAATGGTTAGAAAAACATAATGCTAAAAATGTTAAAATTGCCAATGGTTATGGTGCTAATGAAGGAGTTTCTAGTTTTGAATATGAACAAGATTTAGCTAATGGAGAGCGTGGTCTTATTCCTTTAGTTAATAATAATAGAAAAATAGTTAAAGTTGATATTTCAGAAGATGGAAAAATTTTAAGAACAGATGAAGAACTTGATCGCGGAGAAATTGGAGAAGTTTGTGAAACTGGTCTAACACTTACAAAAGGATATAAAGATAATGAAGAAGAAACGAATGAAGTGTTTAGGAAACATTCTGATGGTACAAGATGGCTTCATACTGGGGATTTAGGATATATTGATGAAAACGATTGTCTTCATCTTAATGGAAGAATAAAAAGAATTCATCTAACAATTGGAGAAGATAATGCTCCTGCTAAATTCTTTCCAGATTCCATTGAATCTTGTATTTTAAAATCAAAATACGTTAAAGAAGCTTGTGTTGTAGGAATTCCTGATGATGAAAAGACAAATGTTCCTGTGGCATTTGTAACTTTAGAAGATGATTATTGTGATCAAAATGATGTTATAAATGATATAGATAATCTTTGTCAAGCATTGAGTGTTTATTCTAGACCTGTTAACATTTATATAAAAGAAGAACTTCCTAAAACAAAAATTGGTAAGAATGACTTTAATTCATTAACAACTGAAGCAATAAATATTAAAAATAAGTCATTAATTAAACAAAAAACTAGAGTAAAATAAAAAAAATTCACAAAATAAAAAAAATTAAAAAATATTGTTGCAACTTTTAGCAAGCTATGATATGATTACATTGCCTATATTTTTGGCGATGTAGCTCAGCTGGCTAGAGCGCTCGGTTCATACCCGAGAGGTCGGGGGTTCGATCCCCTCCGTCGCTACCATAAGGAATTCTGGTCGAACTTTTATGTTTGACTTTGATAAATAACTAATTCAGAAATGGATTAGTTTTTTTGTATAATAGGAAAGTCATACTAACTAATGTAATAAAAACACAAAATAAAAAAAGAACAAATGTCTTTAAGAAATTT
>JBJEDW010000015.1:0-18629 GCA_051872415.1 Bacilli bacterium | reverse complement strand
TAATATCAATGATTTTAGCAAAATTTACTTCACACCAGAAATCGGAGAGCCAAAACTGTTACATTATCAAGCACAGAGCCAACTAGTAGCACTAATGAATTTTTAGGATGGTCATCACGTGAAAATGCACCAGCAAATGAAAACGTATGGTATGATCCATCTGGAGAATATAATTATAATAGTGATGTTACACTTTATGCTCAGTGGTATGATGTAGATACATTAGAAAAAGAATATACTGGTTTTTCAAGAAGTGGAGACTTTGTTTCAAAATCTAGAACTATTTCACCAGGTAGTGTTGCTGCTTGGGGTTATGCCTCAAATACTAGTTCTGGTGCCACATCTGGTTATAAAGGACTCGGAGTTGTTTCATTTTATTCAAGTTCAAGTGGAATTAACTTTTATTCCATGAAAAATATTGATTCTTATTCAAGTGATCATTCAATCGCTTATAGAAATGCTTATTCTAGTGCTTTAACTCCTACTTATACTATTTATAATCTGCAACTTTTACAAAGAACAGGCTCAGTTTCAAGTGGAACAGTTGATTCTAGAATTTTAAATATGCAAAATGTTAAAGAGGCTTGTCTTAGTATATCAAGTAATGATGTCTATGTTAGATCGTTAGCAACAGGAGACTTTAGTGTCTCTGCAAAAAGTTATGGTAGTGATTCAGTTTCTAGTACTTTAGATGGATATACTCTAATGGGAAATGTTGGATTTAATGTCTATAATGGGGCATCAAGTGGTGCCAATATAACTTATGTTTACCTTTACGGAGTTGCAAAAAGTACAGTTTATGTTAGAAATCCTTATTCTTCTGCAGCAAAATTAGCGGCTACTATAAGACAATTATTTATTAGAAATAAAAGTGTAGGTACTGCAACAGAACCTAGCTATAATGAATATCCAACTCTTGGTCAAAAAAGGTTATCTGCTTTAAATACTTTACAAAATGCTACTAGTGATTACTTTGATTATAATGATGTTGTTGTCTCAGGAGTTACTCAATCTAGTGTTTCAACAAGTAGTAGTGGAACTCAATATTCTTGGACTTCTTCTACTTTATCAACTAGACGAAGAATAATTGGAGTAACTGGGTATATTGCTTGGAATAATGGAGGTTCTGGAGCTAGTTATGCAACTACAAAGACTGCTATGTTAAGTACAGTTAATAGTACCACTGGAACTATATCTGGAAAATTTGGTAGAACATATAGACAAAGTAATACTACTTCTTATTACTCAACTGATATTTCACATACTATTTATTACTTATATATAAAATAAACTATAGTTTAATTTTATAATAGAAAAGTTATATATAAATGATTAAAGATGGAAAATAAATATATGCACAACAAAGCAAGATTTAATACCAAAATAAAAACCTATAAAGGAACTTAATTTCTTTATAGGTTTTGTATTTTATTTTTACTATTTTTTAATATTAAGTATAATTGGAAGAACAATAGGTTTTCTACCAGTTTCTTCTTTTATAAAATTATTTAATTCTTTAGTTACATCTTGCTTTATATCAGTAAAAGTAACTTTTTTATCTTCAAGTTTTCTTAATATAACTTTTTCAGATATTTTTTCTATTTTTTTAATTAGTTCTTCGTTTTCATTAATTAATATAAATCCTCTTGTAGTAACCATAGGTTTAGCAAGTAATTTTTTATTTTCCATATCTAAGTTAATAATAACTACTAGAATTCCATCACTTGCCATAATTTTTCTATCATTTAGAACTGCTCCAGAAATATCTCCAATTCTATTTCCATCAACAAATGTTTCAGTAACTTCAAAGTTTCCTATTTTTTGAATATTACCATTATCCATTTCTAAAACATCACCATTATCTAATACAAAAATATTTTCTTTACTTAAACCACACTCTCTAGCAATAGAAGCATGTTTTTTAAGCATCCTATATTCACCATGAATAGGCATTAAATACTTTGGATTCATTAATCTAATCATTAACTTAAGTTCTTCACTCATGGCATGCCCAGAAGCATGAATTTCCCTATCAGTTGAACTAGTATATACCTTAACACCCTTTAAATATAATTTATTTATAGTATTAGCAATGGCTCTACCATTCCCTGGAATAGCACTTGAAGAAAAAATAACAATATCATCTGGTCTTAATTTAATTTGTTTATGAATACCATCTGCTATTCTAGAAAGTGCTGCTAAAGGTTCTCCTTGAGTACCAGTACATAAAAGAGCAACTTCCCCAGGTTTTAATGTATTAGCAACTTCAGGAGTCACTAACACATCCTTAGCATCAATATAACCACCTTCCATAGAAATATTTATATTATTTTCCATACTTCTACCGAATATACAAACTTTTCTTTTATACTTCTTACAAGTTTCAATTATATGTTTTAATCTATAAATATTTGAAGCAAAAGTAGCAATAATTAATCTATTATTTTGATGTTTTGAAAAAACCTCATTCAAGGCTTCATCAACCTTAGATTCAGACATTGAAAATCCTTCATCCAAAACATTTGTACTTTCACTCATCAAAAGAGTAACTCCTTCTTTTGCAATCTCACTCATTCTAGTAAAGTCTGTTACTGGACCAATTGGAGTTAAATCAAACTTAAAATCTCCAGTTTCTACAACTGTACCATTTGGAGTCTTAACACAAATTCCATGTGAATCAGGCACAGAGTGAGTAGTTCTAAAAAATGATATTTCAAAATTTTTATATTTTAATTTATCTTCGCTTTTATAAGATCTAAGTCCTTTATAATTAATATTCCGATCAGCAAGTTTCTTCTTAATGAGAGCATAAGCTTGATTCGGAGCATATATACTAGGAATATTTACATTTTGAAGTAAAAATGGAATTGCCCCGATATGATCTTCATGACCATGGGTAATAATAAGAGTCTTAATTTTCTTTTCATTATTCTTTAAAAAAGTAAAATCAGGAAGTACATAATCAATTCCCCTTAATTCTTCTTCAGGAAAAATAACCCCAGCATCAATTATTATAATTTCATTATTATGCATAAGCACATACATATTTTTTCCTACTTCTCCTAGACCTCCTAAAGCAAAGACATAAGTTTTGTCTTTCTTAAACATCTTTATCTCCTTTCTTAATTTTTTATAAAAGAAAAAGCCAAGTAAATTATACAACATATTTTATAATTTGTCATTATTTATAGAAAAAAAACTTTTCATAATCAAGATAAAATAGTATAATTATCTTGTAGAATAGGAGTTGTAATATGAAAAAAATTTATTTAATTTTATTAGGAACTTTATGCATATTTTTGTGTGGATGTTCCAAAGATGATACCGTAGTAATGGTAACAGAAGCAGGTTTTGCACCATATGAATATTATGAAAATAAAGAAATAATAGGAGTAGATGTAGAAATAGCTAAAAAAGTAGCAGAAAAAATGGGTAAAAAGCTAGAAATAAAAGATGTAGCATTTGACTCAATCATAAATGAAGTTCAAAAAGGAAAAGCAGACTTTGCAGCCGCAGGAATGAGCATAACAGAAGAAAGACAAAAACAAGTAGACTTTTCTATAGAATACGCAACTAGTAAACAAGTAGTAATAGTAAAACAAAATAGCCAAATAACAGATCCAAACATGATTTATGACAAAAAAGTAGGAGTTCAACTAGGAACAGTTGCAGATCTTTACTTATCTGAAGAAATGAATGACAAAAACTTAGTAAGACAAAAGAAATATCTAAGTTTAGTAGAAGATCTAAAAGCAAACAAAGTAGATGCTATAGTAATGGATTCATTACCTGCGAATGAGATATTAAAAACAAACAAAAATTTAAAAATATTAGACAAAGAATTATTCGAAGATAAATATGGAATGGTAGTAAAGAAAGGAAATACAGAAATGTTAAATATAATAAATGAAGTTTTAGAAGAAGTAATATCAAATGGACAAGTAGATAGCTGGACTATCGAATATACAAAATGATTTTAGATATAAAAAGTGATTTTTATAACTCTATAATATATGATGATCGTTATCTTTATATATTAGAAGGAGTTAAAAATACTATTATAATGGCACTTTTTGCAGTTATAATAGGAATACTTCTAGGACTTTTAATAGCGCTTATAAGAAATAATTATGATAATAACAAAAAACTACCAATTTTAAACAAAATAGCGCAGTTATATGTAACTATAATAAGAGGAACACCAGTGTTATTACAACTAATGATTATCTATTACATAATATTTGCATCTGTAGACATTAACATAGTTTTAGTAGGGATAGTAGCTTTTGGACTTAATTCATCAGCATACGTATCAGAAATAATAAGAGCAGGAATTTCTTCAATAGACAAAGGGCAAATGGATGGAGGAAGAGCACTTGGTCTAACATATAAAGAAACAATGAGAATGATTATTCTTCCTCAAGCAATAAAAAATGTAATGCCAGCTTTAGGTAATGAATTCATAACTCTTTTAAAAGAAACATCTGTAGCTGGATACATAGGTATAATAGAACTAACCAAAGCTGGAGACATAATTTCTTCAAGAACATATAACTACTTCTTCCCACTTATAATAACAGCAATAATATATTTAATAATGACTTTAGGATTATCAAAAATTATAAGTAAATTTGAAAAAAGAGGTGGTAAAAATGCTTGAAGCTAGAAATGTATATAAAAAGTTTGGAGATAAAACAGTTCTAAAAAACGTAAATATAAACATAGAAAAAGGAGAAACAGTCCTAATAATCGGACCATCTGGAAGTGGAAAAACAACAATCTTAAAGTGTTTAAACTTACTTATAACTCCAGACAAAGGAGAAATAATCTTTAAAAATGAAAAACTAACCTCAGAAAACATAAATAAAATAAGAGAAAAAGTAGGAATGGTCTTTCAAAGTTTCAATTTATTTCCACATCTTACAATTTTAAAAAATTTAACACTTGTACCAGTAAAAAAGAAATTAATGACTGAAAAAGAAGCCAATAAAAAAGCTAAAGAGTTATTAAAAAAATTTGGTATATTAGACAAACAAAACGAATATCCAGATAATCTTTCTGGAGGGCAAAAACAAAGAGTAGCAATAACAAGAGCTTTAATGATGAATCCTGAAATACTTTTATTTGATGAACCTACATCAGCACTAGATCCAGAAATGGTAGATGAAGTATTTGATTCTATAGAAATGTTAAGTAAAAGTGGAATGACCATAGTAATAGTAAGCCATGAAATGAAATTTATAAAAAGATTAAATCCAAAAATAATCTTTATAAATAAAGGAAAAGTAGAAAAAATAGGTACATATGAAGAATGTCTACAAGATAAAGAAAATGAATCATTAAGTGCTTTTCTAAAAAAAATAGATAATAAGTAAAAAAGATATATAATTATATTTAACAGTAAGGTGGTAGTTATGAAGAAAGAAATAAAAAAGCTAGAAGAAAGAGAAATATTATCTTATAAAGAATTAGAAAATATCTTTAATGGTTATTTATGTAATAAAATATCAGATGAAGACATGACTAAAGTATTGAAACTAATATGTCAAAATGGTCTTTCTGAAGGAGAAATATTTGATTTAACAGATATATTTATTAAAAGTGGTGAAGTTTATCCTAAAAACTCATCTTTTATAGATAAACATTCTACTGGAGGAGTTGGAGATAAAACTACTTTAATAGTACTTCCTATCTTGGCAAGTCTTGGTATTAAAATATCTAAAATGAGTGGAAAAGCTCTGGGGTATACTGGAGGCACTATTGATAAGTTAAATAGTATTGGTGTTAAAACTAGTTTAACTAAGAAAGAGTTTTATAATTCAATTGGAAAGAATAATATGGTTATAGCAGAAGGAACCTCTAATCTTTGTCCTTTAGATAAAAAAGTTTATGCTTTAAGAGATGTTACTGGTACTACTAAGTCTGTTCCTTTAATTGCAGTTAGTATTATGAGTAAGAAAATAGCAAGTGGAGCAGGTAAGATTTTAATAGATATAAAAGTTGGTAAAGGTGCTTTAATTGAAAATAAAAAACAAGCCAAAGAACTTGCAGATCTTATGATAAAAATTGGTAAAAAGTATGATAGAGAAGTTGTTTGTATGCTTTCTCGTATGGATAATCCTTTAGGAACTAATATTGGTAATAAAATAGAAGTTTTAGAAGCAGTTGATATTTTGAAAAATGGTAAACGTAATGATTTAAGTTTTTTATGTACCGAGATGGCAAGTATTATGTATACGATGAGTAAAAAAGTAAATATTGAAAAGGCTAGAGAAAAAGTTTTAATGACATTGGAAAAAGGTAAAGCTTATGAATGTTTTTTGAAATTTATAGATAGTCAAGGTGGTAAGATAGATGAGTCTTTAAAAGAGCCAGTTTTAATTAAGGCTAAGAAAAGTGGTTACATAAAAAGTATTAATAGTATGATAATAGGCTCTTGTTCTATGAATCTTGGAGCAGGAAGAGTAAAAAAAAGTGATAAAATAGATTATTCTGCAGGAATTATTTTAGAAAAGACTGCAGGAGATTATGTTAAAGCTGGTGATGTTCTATGCAGACTTTATGGTAAAAAAATTGATTATAATAGAGTTTATCAGTCTTATAAATTTTCTAAAATTAAACCTATTTATAAGAAAATAATTATTGATATTATTAGATAATTGTAATAAAAAATCATTTTTTGTAATATATTGCAAATGTAAATAATATCGTGTTATAATCAAGATGAGGAGTTGATTTAAATGAGTAAATTTTGTTCTAATTGTGGTACTGAGTTAAAAAAAGGTGCTTCTTTTTGTAGTAAATGTGGTAAAGAGATAAATGAAAAAGAAACTATCGAAGGAGAAGTTGTTAATGAAAATCCTTCGAGTAGTCAACCTAAATCAAAAATAGCTGCAGGGCTTTTAGGAATTTTCCTAGGTTGCTTTGGAGTTCATAATTTTTATTTAGGTTTTACTGGAAAAGCAGTAGCACAACTTTTAATAACAGTTTTGTCATGTGGAATTTTCTCTTTTGCATCAGCAATCTGGGGACTTATTGAAGGAATACTAATACTAACAGGTTCTATTAATGTAGATGCTGAAGGAAATTCTTTAATTGACTAAAAGATATAAATTTATTTTATTTATGTTTTTAATACTACTTGTATTTGGAATACTGGTAGTATTTGTTTTTGATGTTAATTGTTTATTTAAAACTATTTTTAATATTCCTTGTCCAGGATGCGGGCTTACCAGAGGTTTTAGAGCGCTTTTTAAAGGAGATTTTGCTCTAGCTTTTAATTATAATATACTTACTATACCTATATTTTTATTTTTACTTGGATGTATGTTTTTAATGATTTTTGATCTATTAAAAAAGACAAATTATTTAGAAAAATATTTATCTTTTTTTGCTAAGCATTATTTAGTAATTATTTTTTATTAATAGTAAGTTTTGTAAGAAATATAGTAAGAGGAGTTTAAGCTCTTTTTTTAATTTAAATAATTTTTATACTCATCAAAAAGCATTAAAATTTTATAATAATTTTCATCACTAATCTTACCTTTAAGCATTTTTATATAATAGATAGGATTATCAAAAAAAACTCTATAATATCTTTTTATATGTTTAAAAACAATATCAATTTCTTTTTCAGTTGCACTTATTCCGTTTTTTTTGATAAAACTATATATATCATCTTTTGTCATATTTTTAGCATAATTAATAAGAAATAATCTTTGCATTTTCTTCACCTATAAAATTATATGTAAGTTTTTCTGAAAATGAAACAAAATAATAATATGAAAAGAAAGAATAAGAAACTAAAAAAAACTAGATATTTAAAAGAAGAAGATAGGAAAATGACGATTATTTTGATTATTGCTATTACTTTTTTTGTGTGTATAATACTTAGAATTTTATATCTTAATATATTTATGTCTAGTTTTTATAATATGAAACTTTTACAAAGTACTGAAAGTTATGTTTATGGAGAAAGTGCTCCGAGAGGTAGGATTTTAGATAGAAATGGTAATGTTTTAGTGGGTAATAAGGCAGTAAAAAGTATTTATTATAAAAAGCCTGATAATGTTACTGTTTCAGAGGAAGTACAAATTGCTTATAAAATAAGTGAAATTTTAAAGCTAGATTATGATAGCATCTTAGAAAGAAATTTAAAAGAGTTTTATATTTTGATAAATGAAGAAGAAACAGATAATTTAATAATAAAGGAAGAATATGAAAAACTTGAAAATAGAAAACTTACAGAAGATAAAATTTATGAACTTAAAATTTCTAGAATAAAAAAAGAAGATTTAAATAAAATGACAAAAGCTGATAAAAGGGCTGCATATATTTATTATCTTATGAATAAGGGTTATTCTTATGAAGAAAAAGAAATAAAAACAAAAGATGTTACAGATAAAGAATATGCTTATTTTTCTGAAAATAGTAAGATTTTAAAAGGTTTTAATACAAAACTTGAGTGGGAAAGAGTTTATCCTTATGGTGATACTTTGGAAGTGATTTTAGGAAGTGTTTCGAGTAAAAAAAATGGAATTCCTAAGGAAGAGGCAGATGAATATTTAGAGAAGGGTTATACTTTAAGTGATAGAGTGGGGATTTCTGGGCTTGAGAAGTATTATGAGGATATTTTAAAAGGGGAAAAAGCAGTTTATAAACTTGAAAGTGATAATAGTTTAACTTTAGTAGAAAAGGGTAAAAAGGGTACTGATATTATGCTTTCTATTGATATAGAACTTCAGAAAAAGATAGATAAAATGTTAGAAGAAGAGATTATTAAAGCAAAAAGTGAAGCAAATACGCAGTATTTTAATAGAAGTTACGTAGTTATTCAAAATCCAAATACTGGAGAAATTCTTTCGATTTCTGGGAAAAAAATAGTAAAAGAAAATGGTAAATATAAAGCATATGATAATAGTGAGGGAGCTTTTTTGTCTACGATTACACCTGGATCTGTTGTGAAAGGTGCAAGTATTATGGTTGGATATACAACTGGAGCAATTGATATTGGTACTTATATGGTGGATTCTTGTATTGGATTTTATAATCTTCCAGAAAAGTGTTCTTGGAAAACTTTAGGATACATAAATGATATTGGTGCTCTTGCATATTCTTCAAATGTTTATCAATATAAGATAGCAATGAAAGTTGGAGGATTTGATTATGCTTATGGTAAAAAATTAAAAATAGATGAAAAAGCTTTTGATATTTATAGAAATATGTTTTATAGATTTGGTCTTGGAGTAAAAACAGGTTTGGATTATCCGAAAGAAGAAGATGGTTATAAAAGTGAAATGCGTGCAGGAGATCTTTTAATAAATTATGCAATTGGGCAATATGATACTTATACAACCCTGCAACTTTCTCAGTATATTTCTACTATTGCTAATAAAGGAACAAGATATAAAACGAGATTTTTAAAAGCAGTTTTAGATGATGATGGAAAGGTTCTTTATGAAATAAAACCTACTGCTTTAAATACTTTGGAAGTAAAGCAAAAATATATAAATAGAGTAAGAAAGGGGTTAAAAGCTGTTACTACTTATGGGACAGGAGTAGGGTATATGGATAAGGCACCATCACCATCTGGAAAAACTGGCACAAGTGAGTCATTCATTGATTTAGATGGAGATGGAGTAATAGATGCAGAAAGTATCACTAATAATTTTGTTGGATATGCCCCAAGTAATAAACCAGTAATGTCTATCGCTGCATCTTTTCCAGATATTCAAAATCCTAAAACTGGTGATTATAAAAGTTATGTAAATCAGACTGTAGTAAGTAAAGCAACTAAAATTTTTTTCAGTTTATATGATGAAAATGGTAAAAAGATAAAGAAAAGTTAAAAAACCTTTTGCATTTTACAAAAACTTTGATATAATACTTATGGAAATGAGGAGGGATTAAAGTGGCAAAATTAGGAAATAGACAATATAAAACACTTACTTGTACAGTTTGTAAGTCTTATAGTTATCGTACTGATAAGAATGTAAAAAATACTCCAGAACGTTTAGAACTAAATAAATACTGTCCTAAATGTAAAAAACATACAACTTTTAAAGAAGAAAAATAGTAAGTAGGTGAAGTTATGATAAATGTTAATGATTTTAAAAATGGAATGACAATAAAAGTAGAAGGAAATATCTATACAATAATAGAATTTCAACATGTTAAACCTGGCAAAGGTGCAGCGTTTGTAAGAACAAAACTTAAAAATTTAAGAACAGGCTCAACTATTGAATATACATTTAATTCAGGTGTAAAATGTGAAACTGCTAGAATAGAGAGAAAACCTATGCAATATCTATATAATAGTGGTGATGATTATACTTTTATGAATATGAATGATTATTCACAAGTAGAAATTTCTAAAGATGTAATCGGAGACGATGTAAAGTATTTAAAAGAAAATCAAGATTTAGATATAACATTTTATGAAGGAGAAGTTTTAGGACTATCTCTTCCAGATAAAATAGAACTTGAAGTAGTAGAAACAGAACCTGCTGTAAAAGGAAACACTACTTCTGGTGCTACTAAAGATGCAACTTTAGAAACAGGTTATCAAATAAGAGTTCCACTATTTGTAGAACAAGGAGATAAAGTAATAATCTCAACTAAAGATGGAAAATATGTTTCAAGGGCTTAGGCTCTTTTTTTTATAGAAATTATTATTTTTCTTATCTATTATATTATTTTTAATGATACTTATTAATTTATCAAAAAGAATCGTATGTATAAAGTAATTTAGTTTGTATTTAGATATATATTAAAATAGAGGTATAAATTTTATAAAAATAAGTAAAATATATAAAAAATAATAAATAACCGAGAAAATGAATAACAAACTACCGAAATATAATTCTACAAATAACCGAACAAAATAGTCACAAATAACCGAATTGTAATTGATTGAATTATTATTTAATGCTATAATTTTATTCGAGGAGGTATTTTTCTATGAAAGAATATAAGAAGAGAATTGCCGATGAATTACTTGAAAGAAAATTAAAAGGAAAAGGAGCTGTTTTAATTCAAGGACCTAAATGGTGTGGAAAAACAACCACTGCAGAACAAATTTCTGGTAGTGTATTATATATGGCTAACCCAGAAGATAAGGAACAAAACATTAGTTTAGTTGATTTAAATCCAAGTTTATTATTAACTGGTACAACTCCAAGATTAATTGATGAATGGCAAATAGCGCCCAAATTATGGGATGCCGTAAGATTTGAAGTTGATCATCGCGATGAAGAAGGACAATTTATTTTAACTGGTTCTGCTGTACCTGCTAATATGGAAGATGTTACACATACTGGAACAGGAAGATTTGCATGGCTAACAATGAGACCGATGACACTCTATGAGTCTGGAGAATCAAATGGAACTATTAGTCTTTCAGAATTATTTAATAACGCAACTAAATTAAGTGGTATTAATGAATTAACTTTAGAAGATATAGCTTATTTGTGTTGTAGAGGTGGATGGCCTAGAAGTATTTTCATGGATAAAGATATTGCTTTAGAACAAGCCTATGATTATTATGATGCAGTTGTAAATTCTGATATTTCTAGAGTTGATAATATAAATAGAAATCCAGAACGTGCTAAAAATTTGATGAGAAGTTATGCGAGAAATATTGGTAGTCAAGCGTCTAATGAAACATTAAAGAATGATATGATAAATAACGATTCATTCTCTTTAGATACTGATACAGTATTATCATATGTAAATGCACTTAAGAAAATATTTGTGATTGAAGAATCTCCTGCTTGGAATCCAAATTTAAGAAGTAAAACAGCAATAAGAACTTCTGAAACAAGATATTTTGTTGATCCATCGATTGCTGTTGCGGCACTAGGAATTGGTCCGAATGATTTGATAAATAACCTAAATACATTTGGATTAATATTTGAAACATTATGTATTCGTGATTTAAGAGTATATGCTGAAAGTATTAATGGTAGTGTTTATCACTATAGAGATGCTTCAGAATTAGAATGTGATGCAGTTGTACATTTAAGGGATGGTTCATATGGTTTGATTGAAATAAAATTAGGAGGAGATAAACTAATTAATGAAGGTGCAGAAAACTTAATAAAAATGAAAAATAAAATTGATACTGAAAAAATGAATAATCCATCATTTTTAATGGTGTTAACTGCAACAGGAAAATATGCATATCAAAGAGAAGATGGCGTATATGTTATTCCAATCGGATGTTTAAAAGGATAAAACTAGTCTCGACTGTTTTTTTAATATTTATGAAAGAATATATTGGTTTGTAATAGATAAAAATACTATAGTAAATATAAATATTAGTAGTTATGCTAAAAAAACTAAAAAAAAAGAAAACTAAAGGTTTTTGTATAAAATGAAAAAAGTCTCATACAATTTATCAGGAGGAAAATATTATGATAAATAAACAGGGACTATGGTTTTTAACTCTATTTAGTTTAATATTAGTATTAAGTATTTATTATATTACTATGCCAAATGAGATTTTTAAAAGTGAAGAGGTAACAGAACAAACAAAAGAAGAAAGTGATGCAAAGGATGAAGAAACTTCAGAAGTTAACAGTCAAAATACTAGTTATATTGAAACTTTAAAGATAGAGCTAGATTCAGAAAGAGCAGAAATACTTGATACTTTACAAGAAATCTTAAATGATAAAACAAAAACAAGTGATGAAAAAAATAAAGCTTATGAACAAATGAAAGAAATTAATAATTTAAAAGCAAGTGAAGAACAAATTTCTAAGAAAATAAAAGAAGAATATTCTTTATCATCTTATGTTAAACAAGAAGATTCTAATATAGAGATAGTAATAGATAGTGATGATCATGATGTTAAACTTGCTAATAAGATTATGAGATCGGTTCAAGAAGAATTTGATGAAGCAATGAGTATATCGATAAAGTTTTCCTAAAAATAGGTTATTTTCTCTCACAAAGAACTATTTTTATTCATAAAATAATATGAATAATATAAAACCACCCAGGACTGGAAAGTGAGGGAAAAATGAGAGAAAAATCAATACTTACAAAAAGAGAAAGAGAAGTATTCCTACTGCTGGTTAAAAATAAATCTACTAAAGATATAGCTTTAGAATTAGGTATAAGTGAAAAAACAGTTAGAAATCATATATCAAATGTAATGCAAAAGTTAGGAGTCAAAGGAAGAGCTTCAGCAGTTGTGGAATTATTAAAATTAAATGAAATTACACTTTAGGCATGTTATAAAAAACATGTCTTTTCATATAATTTTATAGGAGAGATATTTATGCTGAAAAGAAAAGCTTTTAATAGAATCTTTTTTACAACTATTGTCTTCTTTGTAGTGTTTACTCTGTATAATTTAAAAGAAATAAGTATTAATAATAATACCAAAGAAAGTTCTAGTTCTAAAGAAGAAATAATTTACACTTTAAATGATGATAATTATATTTCAAAAACAAGTGTTTATGTTAGTAAAGTTCTTACTTTAGAAGATAAAATAAGAGAAAAATTAGAAATTATGGTTGAGGAAAATAATAAGAATGCACTACTTCCAAGTTATTTTAATCCAATACTTCCTGAAAATACTAAAGTACTAGATGTTGTTGTTGAAGATTCTTTGGTTAAAGTTTATTTTTCTAAAGAGTTATTAAATATTACAGAGAAGCAGTCTGAAAAAATGATTGAAGCAATTGTTTATACTATAACAGATGAGAATATTTTAGGAATAGAAATATATGTAGATGGATCAATGCTTAAATATGTTCCACACACTGAAAAAAAGCTTCCAACAGTTCTTACTAAGGATATTGGTATAAATAAAACTTATGAAATATTTAATTCAAGTGATATTTCTAAAATAGTAATGACTTATTATACTAGTAGTGATGGTAATTATTATGAAGTTCCTGTTACAAAATATGTAAATGATGATAGGGAAAAGTTAGAAATAATTTTTGAAGAGTTAGAAAATCCAAGTTTAGATAAGAATTTAATAAATTTATTAGATAATATAAAGATAAATAGTTATAAAATTTATGATGAAGAAATTGTAATTGATATAAATAAAGAGTTAAGTAATGAGGAAGAAGTTCTAGTTTTAAGGTCTATTTTTGATAATTATGACAAAGAAAAAGTGAAAATTTTTGTTAATGGAGTAAAAATAAAAGAAAAAATAAAAAAAGATATTGAAAATTAAAGTTATTTATTGTATAATCAAAGAGCATTAGTTATTTGATTAATGTTTAAGCGTCCTGGTAGCTCAGCAGGATAGAGCAATGGCCTTCTAAGCCATCGGTCAGGGGTTCGAATCCCTTCCAGGACGCCATAAACGGGAAGTGGCTCAACTTGGTAGAGCACTTGGTTTGGGACCAAGGGGTTGCAGGTTCAAATCCTGTCTTCCCGACCAATTAAGATAATTAAGCTCTTAAGGTTAGACCTTAGGAGTTTTTTTAGTTAGGGGGATGGTTTAATTAAAATTAGTAAAACAGGAAATATTAAACAAGATACTTGTAATCATGTGTTTACTCCGATTGGAATAAATACAGAAAAAACCTTAGAGGGTTTCTATAAAAACGAAGAAGATTATCAAGAAGGAGAAATGTTTAATCTATATTACTGCATCAAATGTAGCAGAATAGTATCAGTAGATTTTAATATAAATGATAATAGTCCTGTTAAAGAGTTTGAAAAAGAATTCAAAGTTATTAAAACAAGAAAAAGATAATATGTAAACCTTTTATGAAAGTTTAAGTCTTTTTCTTTTTTTTGAAATATTTTTTTGTATAATAAAAGAGTAAAGGAGTTGAACGATAATGGAAAAATTAAAACATGTAGCAATAATTGTTGATGGTAATGGTAGATGGGCTCAAAAAAGAGGAAAAATAAGAAGTGAAGGTCATTTAGAAGGATCTAAAATGTTAGAAAGAATTATTTTTCATGTTTCTAAAACTACGGATATTGAAGTTTTAAGTGCTTATATATTTTCAACAGAAAACTTTAAACGTGATAAAAAAGAAGTTGATTATTTAATGAACCTATTTACAAAATGGTTTGAAAAATCAAGAAAAAAGTATAAAGACGAGAATATAAAAATAGTTTTTTCTGGTAGAAAAGAGCCTTTATCTGATAAAATATATAGTAAAATGAAAGTATTAGAAGAAGAAACGAAGGAAAATACAGGTTTAGTTGTTAATTTTTGTTTAAACTATGGTGGAAGAGCAGAAATTGTTGATGCTACTAAAAGTATTGCAAGAAAAGTCAAAGAAGGATCAATTGAAATTGATGATATAACAGAAGAATATTTTAGTAAGAATTTATATAATAATTTACCTGATGTTGATTTGATGATAAGAACAAGTGGTGAAGAAAGACTTAGTAACTTTTTACTTTGGCAAAATTCTTATGCAGAGTTTATTTTTGATGAGACATACTTTCCTGATTTTAATGAGGAAAGATTTGATAAATGTATAAAAGAATATTATGAACGTGACCGAAGATTCGGTGGAATAAAAAAATAAGTAAAATGTGTAAAGTACTAATTTTTAGAATTTTAGTGCTTTTTTTTAATTAGTAATTGTGATAGTATTATTATAAGATAATTTTATGTAATTAGGTGATTTATGATGGAAAATAATTCTATAATTAAAATATTAAATTCAGATTTATCGGATGAACAAAAAGAAGCTTTGTTAGGGAAAGTTGCCAGTAATATTATAATAGAAAAACAAAATAAAACTTCTTTTGAACAAAAAAAAGAAGAACTAATTGCAAAAGAAAGAGAAAAAGCAGAAAATACTAGAAAAAGATTAAAAGAATATGAAGAGAATAGTTTAAAAGAAGAAACTGGGAGAAAAAGAAATGAAGAACTTGAAAATAAGATAAAAGCTTTGTCTGAAATAACGAATAAAAACGGAGAAAAGATTTATTCAGATTTAAGTGATATGTCAGGATATGAAATAGATCGGTTATATGAAATTTATTTTGGTTTTGACAAAGTTAATTCAGAAGAAAATAAAAAATCACCAAAAAAAGATAATATTAATTCTAATGTTGACTTGAAAAAACAAGAAAAAGAAAAGGTAGATGAGAATCTTGAAGAGACTGAAGAACAAGAATTAGAGGATGAAAATGAAATTGTTGATGAAGGAGATGGCTCTGAAATTACAAGAAACGAAAAATTTAAAAAATTAGCCAAAAAAGCATTGAAAATTGGTGCAGTAATTGGGGCAATCGGACTTATTGGAGGAGCTATATATCATTTTGTAAATACTGGAGATTCTAGTCCAATCGAAGAAGGAATAAAAAATGTTGCTGATGTTATGCAAAATTCTGCTAGTAATATTCCAACTTATGATAGTGTTACTGATGTTGGAAATGTTACTGAAGTATTTTCGTCTAATCAAGATGCTATTTCAAATGTAAATTCCATGACTCCTCTTGATGATTATTTTCAAAATGAAGTACTTGGATATACAACAAGTGATGATCAAATGATTAATGCTGATAGTCTCGGAGATGTTATTTCTGCTCATAATAGCGGAGAAGATGTAACTTCAATATATGTTGGAAATGAGGATGGTATAGATGGATTTGTGAACAAAGTCTATGATCAACCGTTATCTGATTTTTTAGAATCAAATGAAGGAGGCAGAGTAAGATGATAAATAAAATAATAACCTTAAAAAATGGTAAAGAATATGTAATCGCTGATAAATGTGTATACAAAGGAAATATTTATTATTTTGCTTGTGAAATCTTGAATGGTGAGGCTACGGAAAATTTTAAAATATTACAAATTTGTGAAAAAGAAGACAAAAAAATAGTTAAGTTTGTAGAAAATGACGAAATAATTAAAAAGGTTTGCGATATGTTAGACAAATAAAATGTTATTTTTAGAGAAATTATTTGATAAATTTATATAGATATGCTATTATTATATTATAAGATATTGAACTTTTGTATTTTTTGTGATATAATATGAGCGCAAAGGGGAAACCTTATAAAAAGGAGTGATAAAATGAACGAAAATATTGAAAAAATTTTGAGTTTAAATTTAACAAAAGAACAAAAAGAAGCTCTATTAGGACAATTAGCAGATGAACTAATAGAAAAAAACAACAAAACAGATTTTGATATAAAAAGAGAAGAGTTAATGGCAAAAGAAAGAGAAAAAGCAGAAAATACTAGAAAAAGATTAAAAGAATATGAAGAAAATAGTTTGAAAGAAGAAAATCAAAGAAAAAGAAATGAAGAACTTGAAGAAAAAATCAAAGTTTTATCTGAAATAACAGATGAAAATGGCAAAAAGATTTATTCAGATTTAAGCAATGTGTCAGGTTATAGAATTGATAGTTTATATAATAGTTATATAGAAAAAGATAAGGAAAAAAATTCATCTATTATAAATGATTTAAACGATAAAGATAATGTTAGTTCTAATGTTACTACTGATGAAAATAAAACAAGAGAACTAACTCCATCTGAAGCACAAAAAGTATTAGAATTAGCAAATAGAATTGGACCTTTAACTAGTGATGAACAAAAGCTTATCTCTGATCTTATTATTGCAACTGGAGTTCAAAATCAAGATGAATTAATTAATAATGTTAAAGCTTTAACTGAACCTATCGAAAAAATCGACGTTGTTTCTGAATCTAAAGATGATAATTATAGAGAATTAACACTTAAAGAAGCTAGATCAGTAATAGGATACGTAGAACAACTTGATAATGGAAAGCTTTCTGAAGAAGAAGTTTTAGAGTCTAAACCAACATTAGATAAACTGATTAAAGAAACAGGTGCTAAAGATATAGATGAGTTATATGATAAAGCATGTAAAGTTGTTGAAAAAAATAAATCAAGTATAGAAAATTCTACTGAAAAAGAGTCAAAATTCTATTATATGAAAGATGTTGGTGAACTTACTGAAGAAGATAAAAAATATGTTAGAAATGAATTGGGTTTAGATGAAAATGCTGAAATAGAAAAAAAACATTTAGATAAAATTCGAGCAAGATTATTTGTAAAAGAGAAAAAAGATGAAGGAAGAAAACCTGTAAAAAGAATTGGAACAGCAGGTGCAAAATTGAAAAAAATAATAGATTCTCATCCTAAAATCGCATCAGCAGTAGCAGCAGTTGGCGCAGTAGTTGCCTTAGGAGTTGCAATTGCAACAGGTGTTGCAATTGTGCCAGGTTTAGCAGCAGGAGCTCTTGGATTAAAAGCAGCACAAGAATTTAATAAAGGAAGAAAACAATAATATAAATGTTTAGAAAGGGGAATAACTATGACATTTAAAAGATATGATGTAATAACATTTGAAGAAAACGATAAAGTAGTAGTACTTGAAGCTTTAGTTCACGAAGGAAATGAATATGTCTTTGTAAATGAAATTTTACCTGATGAGTCAGATGTAACTGATATTTATAAAATAATGGTTGTTCATTATGAAGATGGAACACTTGAAAAAGTTACAGATCCAAATCTTTTACAAGCACTTGGACCAAAATTCCAAGAGTTATTAGAAAAATACGTGTAAATACAGTTTAACTACTGTATTTTTTTTGATATAATATTTATGGTGACTAACTATTAAAAGTCAATAGTAAAATTGAAATTTTTATTAGTTTGTT
>JBJEDW010000014.1:0-18912 GCA_051872415.1 Bacilli bacterium | reverse complement strand
GCCACTGGTGTTCCTTCTAATATCTACGCATTTTACCGCTACACTAGAAATTCCATTTGCCTCTACCACACTCAAGCGATCCAGTTTCTAAGGCGAACCGAAGTTGAGCTTCGGGCTTTAACCTTAGACTTAGAAAGCCGCCTACACACGCTTTACACCCAATAAATCCGGATAACGCTCGCCCCCTACGTATTACCGCGGCTGCTGGCACGTAGTTAGCCGGGGCTTATTCAAAAGGTACCGTCACTCTAGTATCATTTCCTATACTAGTCGTTCTTCCCTAATAAAAGAGTTTTACAATCCAAAGGACCGTCATCACTCACGCGGCATTGCTCGATCAGAGTTTCCTCCATTGTCGAATATTCCTAACTGCTGTCTCCCATAGGAGTTTGGGCCGTGTCTCAGTCCCAATGTGGCCGATCACCCTCTCAGGTCGGCTACGCATCGTCGCCTTGGTAAGCCATTACCTCACCAACTAGCTAATACGCCGCAGGCTCATCTTTAAGTGAAGCTTTAAAGGCTCCTTTTAATATTAAATAACGTATCATTTAATATATCATCCGGTATTAGCAGTCGTTTCCAACTGTTATCCCAGTCTCAAAGGTAGATTCCTACGTGTTACTCACCCTTTCGCCACTAGGTGGAGAATCCAAATCAAATTAAATCCGACTCTTGTGCAAGCACTCAAGTTTTCAATAAAAATCAATGGGCCACCTCGTTCGACTTGCATGTCTTAGGCATGCCGCCAGCGTTCATCCTGAGCCAGGATCAAACTCTCCAATAAAAATTTATTTTTAGTTTGATTTCATAATTTTAATTATTTCCTAGCTATCTCAAATTGACGTTTTGCTCAGTTTTCAAAGATCAAATCTTAATGATTTCAGCCGTCTTTTTCTTGACTGCTTATTCATTGTACCAAAAGTTAAATTTGATGTCAAGCACTTTTGTAAAATTTTTGTATTTTTTGTTTATTTACATTCGTGCTTCGTTTTCTTTGCTTGAAAACGTTTTCTATAATAATATTTTTTTTTGACATTGTCAATATGTTTTTTTAAATTTTTTAAATTTGTAAAATAAAATAATGATACCTTATTTAATATCATTATTTTTACATTATATAATATGTATCTTCTTTAGTTTTATTTCCTTATATTTTAACTTTTTCTTTTTTTACTTCTTTATATTTATCGTAATACATATCTATTGTTTCTTGATTAAATGGATACTCTTTATTTCTAACTTTATTTATTAATATTGTTAGTTCTCTTTTTAGAATTTTATCAATTTCGTTTGAATAATTCATTTTTTTCTTATGATACTGATATTCTCCTCTATCTAACACTTTAAATGATCCATCTGGAAAAACTCTTAAATCTAAATCATAGTCTATGTATTTAATTGTGTCTTCTTCTATAACAAAGGGTGAAGCTATATTACAATAATAGTAGATTCCTGTTTTCTTTATTTGTCCAATTATGTTAAACCAATTGTTTTTTGAAAAAAACATTATAGCTGGTTCTTTT
This sequence comes from Bacilli bacterium, assembly GCA_051872415.1. Taxonomy (GTDB): domain Bacteria; phylum Bacillota_I; class Bacilli_A; order RF39; family UBA660; genus UMGS1449. Next base: position 17,389 of record JBJEDW010000014.1, on the reverse strand, counting down.
GTTCTCCAGGTTCTACCATCTGATTCTATCACTAATGTTTTGTAGTTAGCAAAAATCATGTATTCGCTATCTTCTGCTAAAAAGGTTGCTTCATCCCAACTGCGATGAATTTTACTATTGTGTTTATAACTATGAATATTTAAGTGATCTCCTTGTTTATATTTTTTCACTATTAATCACTCCTGTTTGTATACATTATATATTCTTTTTTAATAAATTACAAATTATTTGATAAAAAATAGAAGTAATCTATTTTTTTAAGATTACTTCTATTGCCTTTTGTAATTGTGTATCATCTGTTTTTTCATATGTTTTATAGTAATTTTCATCTTGTTCTACTTCTATGGTTGGTTTTATACCTTTTCCGTCTATGTCTTTACCTTTTGATGTTTTCCATGTTTCGACTGTATATTTAATAACTCCTCCACTTGGAAGATTTTTTGTTTTTTGAACTGTTCCTTTTCCATATGTTGTAGTTCCGATTAATTCTGCATCTAGTTGTTCATTTAATGCTGCTGCTAAAACTTCTGAACCAGAGGCACTACCTTCATTAATCAGAACAACAATTTTGTAGTCTTTATTTCCATTTTTTACTGAATATTTTGTTTCAACTTGTGATTTATCTACTATCTTTATAATAGGATCTTTTTTGGTTAGAAATTGACTTGCTATATTAATTACTGTTTCTAATTGTCCGCCTTGATTGTATCTTAAGTCAATAATTAGTTTTTCTATGCCTTCTTTTTCAAGTTCTTGAAGTTTTTTTTCGAATTGTTCATCAGTGTTACTAGCAAAAACAGAAACCTGTAAATATCCAATTTTTTGATTTTCTTTTGTTATTATTTCTTTGGATACAGATGGAATTTCTACTTTAGCAGTTGTAACACTTGTTTCAACTTCTTTGCCTGATCTTTTAACAGTTAGTTTGAATGTTTTTCCATTTTTTCCTTTGATTTTTTCTGATATTTCTTCTGCTGTTAATTTTGTTACATCCTCGTCATTTATTTTTAAGTATTGATCTCCTTCTTTTAAACCTGCTTTTTCTGCTGGAGAATTTTCATAAATTTCTCCAATAGTAACTAATCCACCTTGCTCTTGATAAACTGCTGCTCCCATGCCATAAAAATAACCATTTATTTCATCTTTGAATTCTTCTGATTCTTCATCATTATAATATACTGAGTGTTGGTCTTTAAGTATAGAAACCATTCCATTTATTGCTGCTTCTTTTAATTCTTCTTCGTCTATTTGATTTATGTATTCTTCTAATAAAGTATCATAAACATTTTTTATTTCACTTATGTTATTATTTGTCTTTTCTGTTAACGAAGCATTAGTTTTACCACTTGAAAAGAGTATTTCTCCTAAAAGAAGTCCAAATACTAAGGCCATTATAAAAATTAAAATTAATTCTATTGTATTGAACTTGTTCTTAGTCAAATCTATTTTAGATGTTACTTTTTTTAGTTTTTGGATAACTTTTATATCAAGTATCTTTTTTTTAGTTTTTTTGTTATTAGTTTTTTCTTTTTTCATATGTTCACCTCTATGATAATATTATCATATCATATTTTTATTTAAATATTAACTTTTTTTGTAAGATATTACTTTTTACTTAATTGTTTTCGGTATTTAAACCTTTTTAATAGTTAAGTATTTATCTTTCTTTGAATAGATTTTTATGTGTTTTATAAATATTAAAAGAAACGATTTTGCTCGTTTCTTATTTTTCATTTATGGTAGATACTATATTTATTGATTTAGCTACTTCTAGAAGTTCTGTTTGATCCATTTGATCTGATACAATGTAGTATTCTACTCCATTACTGGTCCAGGTGTAAGATGTATCTGTTAGAGAGCCTACTGTATCTATTAACATAAATGGTTCTCCATAAGTTGGTATTATTTCTAATTCTTTTGATGGTTTTACTGTTTCTTGAACTAGGATAAATGGATTATCTCCAGAAAATGTCATAATTACTCTTTCTCCGTTTGTTGTTTCTATTACTTCTTTATCTGATAATGATGTGTTACTTGGTAAATATAATGGAAATACGTTTTCATCTACTTTAGATGTTTCATTTGTGTTTGAGTTTTCGGTTTGATCATTAGTGCTTTCTGTTTCATTTGTGTTACTTGGTTCTTCTGATTCATTTGTTTCATTACTGTTTTGATCTGATTCAGTTTGGTTTGAATTATTATTTTGATTTGTTTCTGATTCTTGACTATTTTCGTTTTCTGTATTGTTTTCGTTGTTATTTATATTGTTATCGCTTTCTTCTTGAGTTTCAAAGTCTTTTGTTATTTCTTCTAAACTAAATTCATCTTCACTAAAATTAGCTTTTTTGTCTAAACTTTTTACAGTGAACTCTATGTAAGTTATGTCTTGATCATCTTTTACTTCTACCTTTTTTAGATCAAATTTTTTGTCTAGTATTATGTTTTGTTTAACATATTTAGGATTGTTTGGATAATTTGTTTTAGTGGTAAAAATATAATCTTTGTCTTTTTGAGTGAATTTGTAAGCACTATCGTCTTTTAGATCTTTTGCTACTGATGTAAGTAAGTAACTTTGGGAGTTGTTATTTGGCCAATCACTTTGGAATTTGAAACTTTTATTAAGTGATGGGGTAATTACATAGACTATCAAAGGTTTAATTTTTTTCTATTTTTAATAACCATTTTCAAATGGCTTAAACTTATAATATATATCTACATTTTTATTTTCATCTATAACTATCTTATCTATGATACTAGATAATAATTGTACACTAGGCTTTTTCATAGATAAATACTCTTTTATAACACTATCATACTTCTTATTATTATCAGTTATATTATTCTTTATATTATATATTTTAGTCTTTATTTCTCTTATCTCGTTTTGTTTAGTGATTGTTTCTTCAGTTATTCTATTTGTCATTCTTTTATACATATCTAAATCAATAATGCCCTCTAATTTATCGTTGTATAAATCCTCTTTCTTTTTATTACTAAATTCAACTTCTGCCTCTAACTTCTTTAATCTTATTTCTAACTCATTTAATATCTTTTTAGTTTTATCGCTATTTGCTAGTGCATTTTTTAAATCATTAGCCTTTAAATACTTTTTACACATCTTCTTAACTTCATTTAAAACTAATTCTTCTAACTCATAGTATTTAGTATTGTGCGGAGTGCATACATCATATCTTTTATGTTTAGCCCAATAATTACAATTACCATAACACCTAGTGACTTCACCTTTCTTTTTAGTATTCACTTTTTGAAGTCTAAAACCTATTGTATGACCACACTCTTTACAATATACAAAACCTTTTAATAATATATCTTGTGTATTCTTACCTTGATTTTTATTCCTATTATATATGTCTTGGGCTAGGTTAAATGTCTCTCTATCAATTATGGCTGGACACTTATTTTCGCATATTATCCAGTTTTCACGTTTAACCCTTACTCTTTTTTTAGATTTATAACTAGGCTTTTTTGACCTACCTTGTGTTAAATCTCCAGCATAGGTAGGCAAAGTCAACATATCACTTATAGTTCTATTATTCCATATACCATAAGCCGTTGACATATGCCCAGATTTAAGCCCTTTATGTTCAGTTGGAATAGGTACTTTTTCATCAGTTAGTATTCTTGAAATTTCACATATACCTTTGCCACTAACAAATAAATCAAATATTCTTTTAACTACTTGTGAAGCCTCTTCATCAATAATTAACTTATATTTATTGTTAGGGTCTTTCTTATAACCAAATGGAGCAGTCTTGCCTAGAAAATTACCTTGACTTCTTTTATTATATACACTTGCTTTCATCTTTTTAGATGTATCTCTTACGTGCTTTTCATTAAAGAAACATTGTATCGGTATCATTTCATTAGATGTATTGTACTCATCAAAAGTATCAACATTATCTAGTATAGCAACATATCTTATATTTTTTTCACAGAAATAGTCTAAATATCTTAATTGTTGCCCCTCATTTCTTCCAAACCTTGAGAGGTCTTTTGTAATAACCATATTAATACGTTTAGCCTCTATATCTTCAATAAGTTTATTAAAGCCCTCACGTTCAAAGGTTGTTCCACTCACTCCGTCATCTACATACTCATCTATATATAATAGGTTATTTTCCCTTATATATTTATGTATAATGTCTCTTTGATTAGAAATACTACCACTTTCGCCTTTTTGTTCATCTTCACGAGATAATCTTAAATAAATACCTACTTTGTATGTTTCGCTACCTATCATAATTACCTCCTTTTTTAGTGGTAGCAAAACCATTTCAATACACTTATATTATACCATTTTTAGCCTTGTTTTACTAGGGTTTCATTGTAATATAGGACTAAAAATTGTTCTATAATTTCTTGAAATGATTTTCCCTTTTCATCAAAATAACTTGTCACTTTCATATAACAGTCACCCACTAAAACATATGAATTAAGATTTAATTTCTTGATTACTATTTTTGTCGTTTTTATTCATAATTACTTCTCTTATTCTTTTACTATCATCAACAGCATTTATTACTATATCTTCAATGACTAAATATCTTTTTTTATTACTCTTTTGTTCACTAATTAAGCCCATAGGTTCTAAAACTTTTATAACTTGGTTCATTTCTCTACCATTTAATCCTATTGCATGCCCTATTTGATGAATAGTTAACTTTTCATTTTTATTATCCCAACTTCTAATAAAACCACTTTTATAATTAAATATTGCTAATATTTTTATTAGAGTAATAATAGGATACCTTTCGCTTATATTTTCTTCATATTTTTTTATTATTCATTTTCCTCTCTTTCTACATTGCAACTTTGCACTTTGTCACCTAGTTGACTATTTAAACACCAATAATTTTTTCCACTCTTTTTAAATGGACATATTTTATTATTTTTATTTAAAATACTTCTCGCACCATTAAAAGTACGTTCACTAAAACCTCCTATTTTACATAAGTCTTGAAGTTCATTCGCAGATATTTCTTTTTTACTGGCTACGCACCCTAATATAAAGTTTTTAGCATTTTCAAGTTTTGTATTAGTGTTTTGATTTGCCAACTCATCTGCATTGACTTCTCCCTTATCTTCAAGCCATTCAAGTCCATTCTCGGTTATTTTATAACTTAAACAATTACCCTCTTTGGCTACATTACTTGTTGTATGTATAAATAATCTTTCATCATTTTCAGTATCTTTAACTACCATTATCATAGACCTCGCAAAACCCACAAAGTCTATAGAGCCAGCACCTTTGTATATTGCTTTTGTTTCATTGCCTTTTTTTAAATGTTGTACAAGAACAATAGCAACATTGTATTCTTCTGCAAGTGTTTTTAGAGGTGCTAGTGCATTTCTAACTTGTACCATTGAATTACTATCACCATCGCCCATATAGGCTTGTATAGGGTCTATAACAACTAGTACTGGCTTTTTATCTTGTATTAGTTGTTCCAATCTTGATAAGTCTTTGAAATAAAGTTTCTTTGTGTTCTCATCTATTGCAAAGACTTTTTCAGTATCCGCATTTTGCTGTTCAAAACGTTTTTTTAGCGAATACTCTATAGGGTCATCACTATTTTGAAATATAACATTACCTATTTCAAACTTATCATTACTTAATGGTTTGTAATCTCCTCTAGTTATCCTAGAAATAATATCTATTAACATAAATGTTTTACCACTTTTTGGGTCACCTTGTATAATAGACACCATTCCTTTTGGTAGATATGGAAACCATAACCATTCAATTTCTTTTGTTTCTACATCAGCATATTTGATGTAGTCTTTTTTTTCTTCCATACATTCCTCCTAAATTCTATTTAGGACTAGTCCTTTTTTTGTCGACACCAACACTATAACATGCGTTTTTCATATAGTATAAAAATTTTAAAACTTTTTGAATTTTTTTGATTTTTTTGCTTAACTATTTACACTATTACATATGTTTTTTGTCATAATGAACTTATTTTATATCAAAATTTGTGAATTATAAGTATGTATTATTTTCTAGAACAAAATAAAAAGCACTTAATTAAAAAGTGCTATTATATTATTCATCAAATTCTATTTCCGTTATTTTAACTTTGTTTTTAGATAAATTAACATCGTTTGTTAAATTCTCAAATTCATAAAATGTATCTTTTTCCATTTTCCATGAGTAGTTAGCCTTTAAAACACCATTGTAGTCCCATCCACCAATAATTAAGAAATCTTCTTCCGCTATATCTCTTCCGGTTTCATCTTGAAAATATGCAGTAATAGTTAATTTGCTTACATTTTTGTTCCCAGTATTTTTTATTTCTATATCGCCTATACCTGGAACTTTACTATAATCATATTTTGTATACTTTTGAATTTTATATGATTTTAAATTTAAATATTTAGTTATATATATTTCTTCTTCGTTTAAAGATGCTCCGTTTGATGTACTAGTATTGTTAGAAACATCTTCCGTATCTAGTGAAACATTATTTGCTCCATATAACATAACATTTTTAAAATTATCATCAGTTTTTATTTTCCATTTACCATTGTTTTTCTCTAGAACTATAACACCAATATGGTTTTCATATTTTAAATCCGTGCTATTAAGTTGTTCTTTATAGTACTCATCTTTTGATTTTTCTCCGGAGAATAGATAACTTGTGTATCCTTGTAACATCTCTAACATACTAGGACTATATATATTTAATTCTACAATAGCAGTATCCTTTTTTATTTTAATGGAATTAATATCCACTTCCCATTTACTTACATAGGATTTAAAATTTTCTAAATTCAAAGTATCATTATCTTCATAGTTATATTTTCTATCTAGGTATTTTTGACTTTCTTCAAGTTGTTGTGTTGTTAAATAATCAAAGTAATTGTTAACGACATTTTTGACTGCAAAATTGTTATAGTTTGTTATAACGAATATAAGTATTGATAATAAAGCAACACCTATTAAACAGCCTATTATTTTTTTCTTACTGATATTTTTTTCTTTTAAGAAATTTTTAATATTATCAGTCTTTTTTGTTTTGCTCATATTTTACTACCTTTCCCTTCTTTTATTTTTAGTTTTAAATAAACTTTAAATATAGTAATACCTCCTTCCATAATACATTATAACACAAATGTGGCTGACAGCCTATATATGAAATGTAAAAAAAAGTACACAATAATTATAGGCTGGTGGTACATATGAAAGAAAAGGCTTATATTCACGATGATGAGTATTATTATACAGTAATTCGTAAGAATATAAAAAAGTATAGACTTGCTAAAAAACTAACACAACAAAACTTGGCTGACATGATAGAAATGTCACGTGAATATATTTGTGATATTGAAAATGATAGTAGAAATAAGCATCCTACAATAAGTGTATTAGGAAGAATAGCCGATGCACTAAATATTGATATAAAAGATTTATTTGAAGATGTTAACAACTCTAAATAGTATAAATTTATTTTGTACTATTTTTCTTTGCAATATTGTTTATATAAATAATATAACATTCCTAAAAAGATAATAAATAATCCACATAAAATTATTAGAAATATAGCCGTACTTATATATATTCCTGTAGTTTTATTTATAAATAAGCATAAACTAGTTGGAGTTATTACAATACACATGATTATTACTAATAATATAAATGTTGAATATATTTTAAATATTGTTTTCAATAAATTTCCACCTCCTGAACTAATTGTAGCATAAAAGCGTTAAAAACTACATATATTAAATGCAGTCCATTTTATAAATGCACTGGGATAATTAATGTAGGTGGTAATTATGAAAATAAATAAAAATGATAACAAATATATTTATGTTATAGTTAGCAAAAATATTAGAAGAATACGAAAGAAACATAATTTAACACAGGTAGCTCTTGCTGAACTAGTTGGTTACAATGAAGGAACTATAGCAAACATTGAAAATAGTAGTTATCAAACATTTAGTTTAGAATTTATTTATATTATATCTAAAACTTTAAATGAACCTATGAGTGAATTTTTTATTGAAGAATAAAATCACTCTTTTTTTATACATTTTATAAGAGGACTAACTTTTTTATGTTGCTTTAATAATATTTATAAGTATTGGCTCTTTTATTTTGTAAATATCCCCTTTTCCTATATAACCACATAAAAATAATTTTTTTTAGTGTTATTAACTTTTTGTCTTTTTTATATTCTACTTTTTAACAAATACATGTGTTTAGTTATACTTTATAGTACAAAGTGCAATGTTGCAAACAATATTATTTACTAACTTTGTCTTCTATTTTTGAAAATTTTTTATCTTTTTTTGTTCTTGTAAATTGTTCTTGTAATTCCGTTTCTTTTATTATTTCTTGGCAATAATAAATAGTATTTAATAATCTTAATACTTCTATTTTATCATTTAAATATTTTACTCCATGCGAATTAATATGGCGTGACAATTCACTTCTATTTGTTGTTTTGAAATTTTCTTCATCATCATACAATTTGTCGTAAAAATTATTTAATATTTCAACTTTTAAATACAATTCATAACTATATTCATTCAAAGGTTTTTCACCTATATATTCTAACATATCATTTATAACTCTATATGATAAATGTTGCTTGTCACTATTAGGTTCTATAAGTTCTAAAGTTAAGCCATCTAATAAAGTAATTAATGAGGTTATACAAATAGCATAATCACCATTATTAAAAGATTTTTCTATTTGTCTTATCAATTCTTTTTTATCTTTATTCTTACATTGCTTTCTTATTTTTATGAAAATTCTTTTTACTCTGTTCTCGTTAAAATACTTTAGTATATATTTTTCAAACTCTATTCTTGTTTCATACTTTGATAATTTACTTAAATTAGTATATTCATATTCAAATGGTATTACCCAGTAAAATCTTTTTAATAATGATACATCATGACCATGAATTCTAGATATAGAACTAAAATCATATTGTTTCAGTATTTCTCCAATTGTTGTTAAAGATTTTGTTAAACTTTTAGTAATGCTATTGAAATCTATTATATCTACAATATGTTTCAATGTTTTACTCATTTTATCTTCGACTAATTGATTAATTTCAGCAGCTCTAGATATACCAGATATTAAAGTTTCCATTTTTAGGTTATCATAATAAGGTTTATATTGTTTTAATGGATTTTGTATTTGAAATGCGAAACTTCCTAGTCTTCTACAAATATCAGCATAATGATTATTTCTATCATTATATTCTTGCAATGCCTTACTAATAGGAGAAACATATTTTGAATTATCCATTGCTTTAGTTATTTTTGTTTTTGGAGTTGTGTTATCTAAAATAGAAGATTTATTTGATGTCGGTTTGTTATTTGTATCCATATTCATTTCCTTATTTATTTAAATTGCAAGAATAATGGTAATAAGGATATAGCAACATCTGCTCCTTTGTCTGTAACCCATAATAACAAAGGTTTTAATTTATTCCATTTATCTCTCTTTGTATCTTTGGATTTTAGTATTTCTTCTATCTTATCAATTTTTAACAATATTTCTTTTAATTCTGCATCATTAATACTATCCATTTTTTTTATATTTTCTCTAACACTTTCAAATGTCACATTAATATCATTATTATTAGTGTTTATATTACTATTATTGTTTATACTAGTCATTGTATTATTAATAATTGGTTGATTTAACTTTTTATCATCAAAGTTTTTAAATCCATTAGCTTTAAAGGTTATCAACATTGTCTTTATTCTTTTAAAATTAATTTTTAAGGACTCTTTATCTATATCTTCATTATAAAACCCCATATCTTTATAATAACCATATAAACTATTACCAAAACCATTTATCACATTGTGATATTTTGATGTTAATTCAATATAATAATCTTTCTTTTGTTCATAATCCATTAAGTTAACATCATCTAATTTTTTTATATCATCATTTATCATTTTTTCAATATTGCTTATTATATTCATATTATCACTCTCCCTGTTATAAAATTCTATACCACTCTCATTAATCCTATATATATAATCTTTAATATCGCCATTTTTTACTAGTGTTGACTTTATTAAATTTTTATCAATTAAACTATCTAAAGCAATTTTAATTTCTTCTTTAGAATAACTACCTATACAACGATAAATTTTATGACTTCCCCATCCATTTTTTTTAATTATTTTTTCTTTGTTATCTATTAACACCTTTAATATCTCTAATTCTACACTCATTTAAATACCTCCGCTTAAAATTACTTATTATTATACCATACTTTTCAATAAAAAAGTTCCTATATTTATTCATATAGAAACTCTTATACTGAAACGTTTTGCTCCACGTTTTGAAAAAAAGTTAAACCTTTATGTGTTAAGACATATACTCCTTCTTTATTTTTTAAAATTATTTGTTCATAATTATTTGCCTTGTTTACTAGTGATACTTTATAATTGTCATCTTTTTGGTAACTTACCTCTACATCATATTCATAGTTATCATCATTATTTGTTAGTTTTAGTGTTCCTTCCATGTAATATGCTTTTAAACCTTCTATTTCTTTTATAAAATTATCTCTTATTTCTTTATCACCCACTTTTCCACATCCTGTTAAGCATATAGTTGCTATTACTGCAACTAATAAAAATAATTTTTTCATTTCTCACCTCTTTTTGTTTTCAATTAATTATATTTTTGTTTCTTTTAGATATTCTTGTTTAGATGAATATTTTTTTTAAAATAATACATAATATTTAGTAAAGGAGGAAGGGAATGGAAACATTACAAAAAATTGCTTTAGTATTTACTATTATAGGGGCCATTGTTTGGGGATTGATTGGATTATTTGATTTTAATCTTGTTGAAGTAATTTTTGGCAATGGTAGTGCATTAACTAGGATTGTATATACTATTGTTGGTATATGTGGATTAATAAATATTGGTTTATTAGTACAAAAAATTGAGTTTAAATAAAACACTTCATTTTTTTAGAAGTGTTTTTATATTTTAGGCTATTTTAGATTTTTTTCTTATTCTATATACTGAGGAATAGTCCCATATATAAACTTTGTTATAATAAATTATATATGGTTTTATTTGTGTAGTATGCTGTGTCCGATTCTAGGTTTTTATCAATGTATTCATTTAAAGTTGTTGCCTTTAAAAAATTCATAAGTACCCCTACTGAAAAATATGATATTTTTTATTACCAGTTGCTTCATACACTTTGCCAATTTTAAGGTGATTTTATCAGTTGTTGATTCTAAGTTTGGTATTATACCTTTATTTAACAGTTATTTTTTATTTTTATATAAATACTATATTTTTACTTCAAATAAAAAGTAGCATGATTTTATTATGCTACTTTTTTGTTAACTTTACTTTATTATTATTGTTACTGTTGTAGTTTTTGGAGTATATGATAATTTTGAATCTTCTCCAGTAACTTCAACTTTTACTTTATGGGTACCCTTGCCTAATCCTTGAAGATCTACATATGCAGAAACATTTTCGATTGAAGCTTCTTTTATATTATTGGCGGAACCTTTTACTATTACTGATGCTACCGAATCTTCTTTGGATGCAGCTTGCGCTGTTAAGCCATTTTCAAGATTCTTGGTTGCTATGTTAACATTTTTTATAGTTTTTTCTTTAACATCTGCTAAGGTAACTTTTGCTACTACTGATTTTGTTGATATGTCTCTTACTCCACTTGGCAATGATAAATTAACTGTGTATTCTGTTTCTTTGCTAAGTCCTTCTACGTTAATATTAACTGGTATGTAAGATATTTTTTCTAGTGTTGCTTCATCACTATAAATTGTTGCTTTAGTTTTGCTAAGTTTTATTTCATCAATTGCTTTTCCAAATACTACATTTCCTTCAGGGATTACTTTAAGTGGTACTTCTTTGCTTGGAGATGCTATTTCTATTGAAGCATCTATTGTACTTGGTACTATTTCTACATCTAATTTAGCTCCTTTTTCGTCGTATGCTACTAAAGGTATTTCTTTTAGAGTAGTTGTTCCTACAGTTGGATTAGTGATTTTTCTTACATCCACTAGGGCTTTTACTGTTGCTATTTGTTCTAATTTGTATTCAGCGCCTTTTACATATACTTCATCTCTACTAAATGTTATATCTGAAATAGTATATTTTGAATCTAATTTGTCTTCGTAAAGTACTTCTTTTGTTATTTTCTTTGATTCAGACATTTTTTCGTATACTATAACTGTTGCAGTTGATGGATCTAGCTTGTATTCTACAGATGGTACTGATCCTGTATACTTTAAATTAACTTTGTGAGTACCTGGTTTTAAGTCTCTTAGATCTATTACTACTTCTTCATTTGAGTATTGTTTTGCTAAATATAAATCAGATCTTCTACCTATCAAAGTTATGTCTGCTGTTTCTGGCAGACCTTCTATTACATAAGCTTCTTCATTATAAAGTGCTGTTACTTTTTTGTTGTATAGTACATCTGCTGAATTGTTCATCATGATTTCAGTAGTATTATCAACTACAAAGAAAGCTGTGAGTGCTATAACTAAAGATAGTGTAATTAAAACTAACTTGTTATTTAGTAATCTATCTATTGGTTTGCTACTACCTTTAAATGGTTTCATTATCAGTAACATTAATTTAGCAAGTGGAGTGATAATTATTTTATCAATTATACTATATATTTTACTTATAATAAAATATATTCCACGAGCTATTTTTTTTAGTAATTTAAACTTCTTTTTATTTTTTTTCTTTGAGGATTTTTTATTTGCCATTATATATCTTCCTCCTCATCAAATTCTTCTTCAAAATCATCTTGTTTTGGTCTTAATTCATCGATTAATAGTATTCTAGCATCATCAATAGTTAAATTATAGAATAGTTCACCTTTAATTGCTATTGATACTCTTCCTGTTTCTTCAGATACTACTATTGCTAAAGCATCTGTTTCTTCTGTTATTCCGAGTGCTGCTCTGTGTCTTGTTCCTAGTCTTTTGTTAATTTTTAAACTATTACTAGTTGGAAAAACTGCTCCAGCACAACTTACTTTATCTCCTTGAATTATTACTCCTCCATCATGTAATGGATTATTTGGGAAGAAAATAGATACTAATAATTCACTACTTATTTCTGCATATAGATTTGTGGCTTTGTTAATGTAATCTATCAAGCTTACGTCTCTTTCAATTACAATTAAAGCTCCTATTTTGGCTTTTCTCATGTTGTCAACTGCAGTTATTATTTCATAAACAAGTCTTTCTCTTTCATCTACTGATAAGACTTTGTGTCTTCCTAAAAGTTGGGTTTTTCCTATTTGTTCTAAAATACTTCTTATTTCAGGTTGGAATATAATAATTAGGGCAAGTGGTCCCCATTCTATTACATATTCTAATAATAGTCCTACTGTTACAAGTCCTAGCCAGTCTGCTATTAACTTAATTATAACAATGAATAATATTCCTTTAAAAAGTAAAGATAATTTTACATTACTTTTTACATTCTTTAATAATGTATAGATAAGTACCCATACTATTGCTATATCTAATATTTTTTTAATTGTATCTATGATTGTATCAAAACTCATAATTACCTCCAAACGCTTTTATATTATAACATTATTTTATTTATGTGTAAAACATGCTAATTTTGGTTTTGTCTTCCTACTTTAACAAGTATACTATAAAAGAAAAAAAATTGTAAGATGTATTATACAATTTTCATTTATTTTTTATTAGTTTTAATATTTAGTTTTTGTTTTTACTCCAAATAGGCTATTCATTTATTCTTAATAATAAACTGTCAAGTTCTTCATATAGGTTTTCTTTTTTCTTTTTTGTAGTTTTTTCTTTTTTTATTAAATCATTTTTTAAAAGGTATTTATATAGAATTCTGTTTATTTCGTCTACATTATCAAAGATACTTAAGATATTGTCATGTATTATTTCATTTGATGATTCTAATAATTTACTAGTGCAACTTTTTAATAAATTTTGTTCATAAAAATAAATAGTAGATAGGTTTTCTTTTTCATTCATTATATTATCCTTTCTTTGTCATCGAGCAATTTCATAATTGTTAATAAGTTTTGTTCGTGGGTGTCTCTAATATTTTTTAAAATTATTTTTATCTCTTTATCATATGTTTTTCTTTCGTATTCTTTAGTTTGTTTTATGATGAGATAGTTTTCATTAAATAGTTCTTTTAAATTTGTTAAATCATTTGGAGATAGTGTTAAATTTTCCATATTTTTCCTCCATTTATATAATGGATTTTTTTTGGGGTTTTTATGCAAAAAGAACCAGTTTTGATTTATCTTTTTTTAGGTTATTATTTTCTATTATATAGTTTTGGCGATTCATATCCTTGTTTTAGGAGTTCTTCAATTATGTCTTCAAAATAATAACTTTTGTTTGGGGACTTAAACATTAATTGGTATGATGATAGTTCTTTTTCTATTTGTTTTGGTAGTGATAAATTTCTTAATTCTATGTAATCATTCATTTGTCCTTTATAAGTGCCATTATATAAATAATATAACATTAAACTTAGAAGTGCTAATTTGTCTTCTTTAATGGTGTTTTCTTTCTTTTGGTTTATTGATAGATCTTGATCTTCGTAATAAGTATTTTCTTGTGATATATAATTTCCTGTAGTCATGGCTTCTAAATCTATAAACATAATATCTAAGTCTTTATTTATCATAACGTTTCTTGAATGTATATCTCCATGTGCGACATCTTTTTGATGAAGTTTCTTTGTTAAAGTTATTAACTTTTTTGTTAATAATAAAAGATTTTTGGTATTTAGATTTTCTATGTTTGTTGCATAATTTAAAGTTTCATATTCCTTTAGAAAGGGAAGAACAATTTTACTTTGTGAATATTTATGTTCTTCTTGTTCTTCTTTAGTTAGTTCTAGTATTTTGGTTGGGGTATTTATATATTTTATGTTTTTGGATATTAAGTTTTCCCAGCCTTCTTTGGTAACGGAAGAATATTTTATTAAATTATCACTATCTTTTTGATATACTCTGATATATGTTTCTCCGTGAATTTGTAAATTTTTCATGTTATTCCCTCTTTTTAGGGCATATATTAACATTTTTATGTTGATAAGTCAATTTTTAGTTTAAGAAAAAAAGAATACGAGCGTGTATTCTTTTTCTTATTTTTTATTGTTTTATTGTTAATTCATCATTTTTTATATCAACATTTACTTCTTTATTGGGTTTTATTTTGTTTTCTATTAAAAGTTTTGCAAGTTTTGTTTCTAGGCTTCTATTAAGTAACCTTTTTAAAGGTCTTGCTCCGAAGTATTTGTCGTATCCATTTTCTATGAAGTAATCTTTTGCTTTTTGAGATAAGTTTATTTTTATATTTAGATCTAATAGTCTTTGATCTATTTCATTTATTATTTTATCTAAAACTTCATATAATACTTCTTTACTTAGTTTTTTGAATAATACTATTTCATCTATTCTGTTAATGAATTCTGGTTTAAAGTATTTGCTTAATTCTGGTAATACTTTTTCGTCTTCTCCATTTAGAATATATTCACTACCAATGTTTGAAGTCATAATAATTATAGTGTTTTTAAAATCTACTGTTCTACCATTTGAATCTGTTAGTCTACCATCATCTAAGATTTGGAGTAAAAGATTTAATACGTCTGGGTGAGCTTTTTCTATTTCATCGAATAGGACTATGCTGTAGGGATTTCTTCTTACTGCCTCGGTTAATTGTCCTCCTTCTTCGTATCCTATGTATCCTGGTGCTGCTCCAATTAGTCTTGATACTGAGTATTTTTCCATGTATTCTGACATATCAATTCTTATTAAGTGATGTTCATCATCAAATAGTTCATATGCTAAGCTTTTTGCTACTTCTGTTTTTCCTACTCCAGTTGGACCAAGAAAGATAAATGAACCTATTGGTTTTTCTGGGTCTTTGATGCCACTTCTTGATCTAATTATGGCATCACTTATTAATTCTAAAGCTTCTTTTTGTCCTTTTACTCTCTTGTTTAAATTGCTTTCCAAATTTAGAATTTTTTCTTTTTCACTACTTATTAATTTAGTGATTGGAATATTTGTCCATTTACTTATAATGTCTGCGATGCTATCACTTGTTACTGTGTCGCTTAATAGTTTGTTGTTATTTTGTTTTTTTAGATTTTCAAGCTCTTTTTCTAGTTTTGGTATAGTTCCGTGTCTTAATCTTGCTGCTGTTTCTAAATCATAATTATTTTCTGCTTGTTCTAGTTCAAATCTTTTTTTATCTATTTCGCTTTTTTTGTCTTTTATGTTTTGATTTATTTCTTTTTCTTTATTCCAATCATCTTTTAATACTTTTTCTTCTTCTTTTAGTTTTGATAGTTCCCCATTTATCTCTTCTTTTCTTTTTTTAGAAATTTCATCTTTTTCTTTTTTTATTGCTTCTTTTTCTATTTCTAATTTCATTATCTTTCTTGTTAGTTTATCAAGGTTTGTAGGAACGCTATCCATTTGAACTCTTATTGTTGCACAAGCTTCATCTACTAGGTCTATGGCTTTATCTGGTAAGTATCTATCTGTTATGTATCTATTTGACATAGTGGCAGCAGATACTAGTGCTTTGTCACTGATTGATACTCCGTGGTGAATTTCAAATCTTTCTTTTAGTCCTCGCAGGATTGCAATGGTGTCTTCGACAGTTGGTTCACTTACTATTATTTTTTGAAATCTTCTTTCTAATGCTCCATCTTTTTCTATGTATTTTCGATATTCGTTTAATGTTGTTGCTCCAATTACATGAATTTCTCCTCTGGCAAGCATTGGTTTTAGGATGTTTCCTGTGTCCATGGCTCCTTCTATGGCACCGGTTCCTACGATGGTGTGGATTTCATCTATGAACATGATGATTTCTCCTTCTGATTTTTTAATTTCTTCAAGAATTTTTTTAAGTCTTTCTTCAAATTCTCCACGATATTTTGCTCCGGCGATTAGTGCAGCCATATCTAATTCCCAAATTGTTTTTCCTTTTAGTGATGACGGAACATCTCCTTTTACTATTCTTTGGGCTAGACCTTCAACGATTGCAGTTTTTCCTACTCCAGGTTCTCCAATTAAAACTGGATTATTTTTTGTTTTTCTTGATAAGATACGTGTAATGCTTCTTATTTCATCATCACGTCCGATTATTGGATCTACTTTTCTGGCAGTTATATCATTTGTAATGTTTCTGCCATATTTTTCTAATACATTTTCTTCTTCATTTTGATTATACATATATATCACCCCTATAGATGATTATATATCATGTTTTAGCACTTGTCAAGTGTGAGTGCTAATTTTGTTTTTTTATATAAATGGAAATATTAAGTGTCCGCACATTCGATTACCTAAAATGTAAGTTT
>JBJEDW010000013.1:0-19104 GCA_051872415.1 Bacilli bacterium | reverse complement strand
CTAACCATTTATAAAAAGTCTTTTTATAAAGAGTTGCTAATGTTTTTAATTTTTGGAAACATTAAAAGGAGCTTTAAATATGAATATAGTCGTTTAAATAATTAAATGCAGTTTTATCGTCAGGGTTCTGTATATAATTATTATATTCCTTGTAACAACTCTTTATAAAAAGACTTTAGTTAAATAGTTGCTAATCTATACTTGAAATACCAGAGATAAATCTCCAAATCTTGACACTTCCACAAGAATCTTCAACTATTTAATTAAAGTGAGAGGTTTTTGCTATCTCTCTCATACCATCTTCTATATCTACTGTTACATAATATAGTCATCCGGTAATCCCTAAGTGATTTAGAAGTTTTATTAAGGTCTTCAAAGAGTTAGGTCTCTTATTTCCTTTTTACAGTTCTTATATTATACTATATTTTTTATAATGTCAAGAACTTTTTTTACAAATCTCTTTTCTTTTTTTATCCTTTCTGTTGTTTCAACCAACTTTAAGAACAATATAATACAATAATTTTTAAATGTCAAGAACTTTTTTAAATTATTTTTGAGGGTGATTCATTTTTATAATCTCTTTACCTCATCAACATAATTTAATATAATACAATAATTTTTAAATGTCAAGAACTTTTTTCAAAAAATTAAACCCCAAGATTTTTTTCTTGGAGTTCCTTTTTATAATTCTTATGTTATTCTTTTGTGGATAACTTTTATAAACGAACTCCATGGGTGCTAGGTTGAAATCTATCACTCATACATTCATGTTTATAATTAATTACCCAAAATAACATTTTTAAATTCTTTCCATTAATTTTTGTTTCTAATTTTATTTATTAAAAAACTCAAAAAGTTTTTTATTTTACAATTTTATTTATTTTCTTTTAATAATTTTAATTCACATTTAACATTATGCAAAATATTTTTAGCAACATCACTATAATTAATTAATTCTTCCAAAACAACTATCATTTTTTCTAATAACTCTGAACGTTTTTCATTATCATTATCATTATCATTAATATTAAGATATTCTTCATGTAATTTATAATAATTATTCATTAATTCATTATATCTTGTTAAATCCTCAATATTAAATTTTTTCATTTCAATCATTTTATTTAACTCCTATTAGATATTTTTTATAAAATACAAACCCTTTACAATAAAGTTCTCCATCTTCAACTACATTAAACCATTCACAATGCAAAAAGTTTTTTTATTTTACAATTTTAATAAATAAAATTTACCAATGAATCTTAAAATTACCATTTATAGTAATAGTTTTTTCAGATTCTGTTTGTGGAAGACCATTTTTAACAATTTCTACACCACTTACATTAATAGCATTTGGAAATGCTGTATCAGTATATAAGCAAGCATCTTTATAAACTGTTACCATCTTGTATTTCCATAATTCTTTTGTTTCTTTATCATCTCTTAATTCTGTCATTGGAAAAATATGATACCATCCATTTGCATAAGTTATTTCTACAATATATTTGTTAATATCTTCCTCATAGACATCTTTTAAAGTAATAAAATTAACTTCACTCATTTATTTAACCTTTCAAATCATTGATGTTGAATACAAATCCTTTACAATAAAGTTCTCCATCTTCAACTACATTAAACCATTCACAAGGAATATTTGTTTCATATTCAAATTGTGCTGTTCCATCATGAGGATGAGTCACTTTAACATAGTTTTTACTATAACTTGTTGTTAAACCTTCTTTATTAAGATAGAAAACCTTGTCATTATAGCAATCACCTTCATCAGAAATAACACCTTCAATTTCTATTAAATCATCAGATGCTCCATAAACAACCACAACACCATCTTCTTCAAATTGCTTTCTCATATCCCATATTTCATCAGCAGGATATTCAATGTTGTTTAATTTTTCTGCCCATTCTTTTGAATTCATTATTCTTCTCCATTAAAGATTCTTTCTTCTTCTGTTTTAAAATCAATGAAATGATTTTGAATATCTTCATAAGTTAAATCATCCCAAGTCCATACTAATTCTTTTTCTTCAAAAGTATAATTTGGAGTAATCTTTTGCATAATTTCTGTTGAATCATCTTTCCAAATAACAGTATTAGAAAAAGCAATATCAACAACATCTTCATCAGATACTTCAAAAGTTGTTCCATCAAATTTTGTCATAGTATAACTTACAAGATTTTTTACATTATACTTAATAGTTTTTTCATTAAAGAAATCCATATAATCTTTTAAAACCATTGGTCTAACAAATTTTTCATTATTTGTTATTTTCTCTTTAAATATTTCAAAAACAAAAACCTTATCAAAATCAGCAAAATATGTTGAAAAATTTTTTTGAAATTCCTCATTACTATCATGTAGAATTCGTCTAAACCAAAACATATTTGGTTCAAAATTTTTATTATAAATCTTCTCAAGATAATCTTCAACTTCTTCATAAAGTTTTTCTAACTTTTCTTGTTTAATTTTTTCTTTATTTTTCCAAAACATTACCATTCCTTTCCTTGATTATATCCAATGTCATAACAAACATCATCAATCTTTGTAATGAGATTATTGACACATAAAATTTGTTCATCATTTAATCCAATGCTTGCTAAATACTTATTAATTTCAACAAATGCATTGGACTTCTTTGAATGTCCCCACAATTCATAAGCATTATCAGCATATTCATCTGCTAAATATTCATAATCCGATTTAACTGACTTCTTTACTTCATTATTCATTATATCCTCACTTTCATATAATAAATATATAACAATTATTTCTAAATGTCAATAATTAATTTTTATTTTCTTCTTTTTTATCTTTTATTTCTACTGCTATATATTCCATTGCATCATTTGGTTTATAAACACATTCTTTAATAACATCATCCTTATTAAATAACGATTTATTAACAGATTCTTTTAATTCTTCTTCAATCTGTTTTAATAGTTTTCTTGTTTCTTTATCTATCTTATCTTTCATTTTGGTTCTCTCTTTCAGAATCCTCTTTCTTCAAAATATTTTATTAATTTTTCCCAAACTTCATCTGATTCTGTATTGTCATCATTCAAATCAAAAGTAATCTTTCTTATTTCCTCTATATCTAAAGCATTTATATCACAAGGATTATAAGAACATATACCATAATCAATTTCATTTTTTCTTTGATATGATCGTCTTAATGGTTTAAATTCTTCATAAGTAAGAAATTTTACTTTTATATTATTTCTATCTACAAAACAATTCTTTTCAGAACTCCATTCTGCCTTTGTTGTAGTATATTCTGTATACCAGTTTTCTTTTCTAAAACCATTCCATTTATGTTTAAAGTCAAATGTTTCATAATATTCGCCATCAATTAATAAAGATTTTGGCATAATAGGAAATACAAAACAATATTCTTTATTAATATGGTTTTTCTTCTTATATTCAATATATTTGTTTTTTAACCATTCAAACATTTTCATATCAAATCTCTCCCATTTAATTCATCTCTAATTGCAGTATTATATCCGTCTGACTCACCTTTATCATAAGCATAACTATCAATACTATCAATTAATTGACAAACATTTTTAATTTGTTCATCATTCAAACCAATTTCTTTTAAATAATCATTAATCTTATCAAAACGTTTATTAACATCACAATCATGAAAATTATCATGTACATTATCTGTATAATGTTCTGCAATCGTATCAAATATATTTCTCATCATTTTTCTCCATTGTTTATATATTCAATTTTGAAATAATCAGCGTTATATTTTTCGCACAAGGCAATGCCCAATCGTTTAAGTTCTTCTCTATTATCACCACGACAACCACATACAAATTGTCCATTTCTTGTGACAGTTAGATTATAAACACAGAATGGGTGATTTCCTAACATTCTTCATTCTCTCCAATCATCATAAATTTCAATAACTGAATATGGTAATTCAATGTCATAATCCTTTGGAAAAATTATTATCTTTTCACCTATATTATTACAGAAATTTTCTAAATTGTCAATATCTATTGTATAATATTTTGCTTTCAAAGGTTTTCTACACCAAGTTTCATTATTATATTTGGTATTAATAAAATTTTCATAATTCTCTAAATCATCTTTTGAAATAAGATTTCTTTCCAATAAACTTTCTCTTGAACATGTTCTTACATCAAAACAATCTAATTCTTCTAAAACTGCTCCATCACAAGGTTTTTCATCATACCAAGAAGATGTTCTTCTTATAATATATTTTGTCATTTATTTCTCCATTAATTCATTAATATTAACATACTTTTCAATCTTTTCTAAAGCATATTGAGCATCATCTTCAGCATTATTTAAATACTTACCCCAATTACCTTCACCATCATAAGTCCAATTACTTTGATCAGCATATTCCTTTAATACTTCAATAGCAATCTTTAAAGCATTTTCTAACTTATTCTTATTACTCAATTCCTTACTCATTTCTACCTCTAAGCAAATATTACTTCACAATTTTTTTCATCATCCCAACCATATGTTTGCCCATACTTGTAATCATTTAAAGCAAACATTTTATAAGTTTCTTTGTTTAATGGTTTTAATGCTAAATTATCATAATCATCTATAAAAACTGCGATATCTATATATTTGCAAAAATTTCTTTCTTTATATTCATAAATGATTTTATAAACCTCACTAATAATAGTTTCTTTTAACGATTCACTCATTATATAATTATTATTATGTAACAATTTTAAATAGCAAGATTCAATTTTATTATACATTTCTGTAAAAGTTGTTACTAAAGAACTAATTACAATACTCATTTTTATTCCCTTTCAAATTCATTTAACTGAATATAGATATAACATAAAAATTCTTAATTGTCAAGAAAAAATTAAATTATTCATATTTTTCAAGAGTTTTTTTAGTCATCCAATTAAGTTCTTCACAATAATCGTTAAAAAATTCAGATGTATATTTTTTATCATTAAAAATTTCAAAAGAAAATTTTAATTCTTCTTTTGAAAAAGAATCGTTAAATGGTTCATAGCATAAAATATTAACCCATTTTGATTCAATATTATTTTGTTTATATGCTTCTAATTTTGAATATTCTTGTGATGTATCTTCACCACAAATACATCTTATAAAATAATAAAGAAGTTCATTATAGCAAACCATAGTACCATTATGAAGAATTATTACAGGAATAATAGGTAAAAGTAATTTATAATTAAGCATTAATTTAAAATCAGAAGATTCACAATTATCACACTTAAAGATAATTTTACCTTCTTTATACATTTTAACAATGTTTTCTAATGTTTCTTTATGTTCTCTCATTTTTCTAATCTTTCAGTTTAGTTTTTTCCTGCCCATAATCTATCTTTGTATGATATAAGCATACCATTTCTTTCTTCACTTGTCAAGGAGTTTTCAACAAAAAACTTTCCTATTGCTTTTTGTTTACATTCTTCTGAACAAACAACCATATCACCAGCATCTATAAAATTTTCTACACCAACAATTACTTTTCCACATATATCACAAGTATTAATTGCTTGTTTTGGATCATATTTTGAAGTTAATTGATATTTTCCATCACCTAAATATTTTTTATCAACTTTTACAGTATTATACTCTTTAATCATTTCATTCAAACAATCTTCAGAGCAACATACTTTATCATCAATAAATGGTAATGGTTTTACAAAAGATGGTATTTCACAACCACATTTACAACAATATACAGGTTCTTTTTCAAAATCATATTCTTCTAAATCATGGATAAATCTATTAATATCACATACTAATCCTTCAGCTTTACACTTTGCTTTTTTAATCAATTCCTCTTTAGAAGTATCTGCCAATGAATAAGTAAAATGATTTTTACCTTCATTATCAAAATAATGTATTGTTGCTATATATACTCCATTACTTTTATGAAAATCTGCTTTCATTACCAACTCGCTTCATAATATAATCTATCATAAGATTCATCAAAATCCTTTTCAACATCTTCAATGATTTTAATTGTGTTTTCAACTTGTGTCTTATACCAATCATCATAAGTATATGTCCCAAAGAAAAATCCTTGTTGTGTCGGTAAAAGTTCTTCACAAATTTCTGACTTTTCATCATCTGTTAAATATTCACTATTTAATGTATTAAGAACCTTTTGGCATAACTCTTTCAATTCCAAGAGTTTTTCAAGTTTTAAATAATGTTCATTACAATCATCTTTACCATCACAACAATTATCTACAAACCATTTATGAATCTGATTTGCTTTTCTCCAATAACCAACTTCTTGAATGATATAATTAACATTTTTATAATGATTTTTTACTTCTGTTTTATCATAAGAATGAGTTTCTTCATTCCATTTAGTATTTTTTGTAGTAATTTCAGCACTAGTATCATCAGCATAACCAACATACTTTCTTTTATTTAAATACATATCTAAACCCATTGTAGTAATCCTTTCTTAAAATTTTAACTACAATAGATATAACATAAAAAAAGTGCTTTGTCAAGCACTTTTTTCATTAATTCTTTTAAAAGCAATATCAAAATATTCTTGTGATTTTTCAATTCCCATAAATATTCTTCCAAATTTTTTACAAGAAACTCCTGTTGTTCCTGTTCCCATAAATGGATCTAAAACAATTTCCTTTTCTTGAGTAAATTTTTCAATAATCCAATCAGATATTTCTTGATTCATAACTGCTTTATGAACTTTATTATATTCATTTTTACAAACATTAGTTGTAATATGATTTTTTGTATATGTAGTATTAGATTTTAAAGCAGAATCCCCTAATACAATAATATATTCATAAGCATTTGTAATAGAATTACCGGCAGCTGGTGTAGGATTAGATTTTTCCCATACAATTATATTTTGTATTTTATCAGCATAATGACCAATATATTTGTAAATATCTTCTCTATTATAATAATTTGCTTGAAGATTCATAAAAACATATTTTTTAGTTTTTTCTAATAAAATATCTGTAATAGATGTTAGAAAAGTATAATAATCATCTATTCTATCATCATAATCAGTATATTTGTCATTTCTTTTTCTATTATATGGTGGTGAAGTTAATACATAATCTACTGATTTTTCACCTATTTTTTGTAAAACTAAAAAACAATCACCTTTAACTAACATCTAT
Organism: Bacilli bacterium; assembly: GCA_051872415.1. GTDB lineage: Bacteria > Bacillota_I > Bacilli_A > RF39 > UBA660 > UMGS1449. The sequence continues at coordinate 11,934 of JBJEDW010000013.1, read as the reverse complement.
TTTTACCTCATTATATACTTTCCTAATTCTTTCACATGCCATATTAAAAAATTCACTATCTTTTTCTATGCCAATAAACTTTCTATTTGTTCTCAAACAAGCTTCACCAGTAGTACCACTTCCCATATATGGGTCTAAAACGACATCTCCTTCATCACTACCAATAGGAATCATATTTAAAATTGGTTCTAAAGGTTTTAAAGCAGGATGATTCCATTCTTTTACACCACCAATCGTGTAATGATAATCAGTTCTTTTTTGATGGTATGTTCCTGTTAAAGTTCTGCCTTTCCAAAGATGAACACAATAATCTTTATCTTGATATTTTCCTCTCACATTTGGTAAAGCATTGTTACGATAAAGGCAAACATCTTGCCAATTCCATTTATTAGCTTTAGCAAGTATCAAATAATCAATAAATTGCTTTTTAGAACACCATATTTGCCAATTTATTGCTTTACAAACTCTTATAAACTCTTTAAGCATAACATCAAAATCAAATCCATCTGATATATCTGCTTTAATAAGTTTATTATAAGAATTTCTTGCTTTCTTTTCCATCATAGCACCCATATTGTCATCAGAATGAATAACATATGGTGGATCAGTATGTATTAAAGTTACAGAATCATCAGGGATTGTTTTGATAATTTCTTCACAATCCCCATGATATAATGTACAACCACCTAATTGAAAAATTTCTTTAATCACCAATTCTTCCTTGCCTTCTATCTTTTATATCAATTTCATAAAGAGTTTTTCTTATGTTTTTTTCACCATCTTTTATAAATCTTTCTAAATCTCCTTTTAAATGAGAATCATAACCTAATTCTGTTAATCTTTTTACCCACTTATCAGAAAAATAAGGTCTATAAGTTCCATCTTCATTAATTTTATATTCATTTAAAGGATATTCTTTATTATCCATTATTTCTAATATAGATCTAACTTGTCCTTGTAATTTATATAATTCATCTTTTTCTTTTTCATATTCTTTTATGCCTTCATAAGAATTATTTTTAATTATTTCATCAATATCTATATCACAAGATTCTTCTTCTTTATCGGAACAATGACAATGTAATAAATTATGTCCAATCCATTTAATCTTATCTGTTAATGGAGATTTATATTCATTTTTATTTTTAAAAGGATTTTCTTTAATGCAACCACCATTATAAAGCATTTCTTTAATATCATTTTCATAATCCTTTTTTACTTTATATTCTTTATATAAAGATAATGGATTATATTTATTCCAAAAATTTTTAATCTTCCAAGATAAAGGTAATTTTTCTAACAAATTTTTTTCATAATTAAAATTAAATTTAATATAACTATCTTCACCCTTAATATTTTCTATTGAGATATAATAATTATAATTATTTAAATATGTTCCGGCATAATAATTCATTTCTCTATCCATACTAATGATTTTATATATTTGATTATTCCAAAAATAACCTTTAAACCTTTTTTGATTTATATTATTATATATTTCTTCTAATTCTTTTTTATGCTCAAAGTTATATACATCTATTTTATATTTTTTATCATCATAAATAATTTCTTTTTCGGTGTTTTTTAATGCTTCTTCTGCATCAAATTTACCTAATTTAAGAATTTCTTCAATTTCTTTATCTATATCAACTTTTTTATCATCTTTATTATCAATTATATCCACTAATATATCATTATGATACACTTTAATAACATCTGGATTTTCTTTAACTTTTTGTTCAAGTTCTTTAATTTTCTTTACTGATTTTTTATTTTTAGTCATAATTTTCTCCTTAAATTTGTATTTTTTCAAAACATAATACTTATTTTATAAACATAATACTTATTTTTTTCAAAAATATTTATAGTGAAAATTATTGATATTTCTATTCTATCACTTTAAAAATTCCTTTATATCAAGATTATATTTCAATGGATTTACTAAATGTATTTTAAGAAGATATAATAAATAGCAAGCACAAGAAGAACCTCTGCCAACACCTACTACCCAATTATTTTCTTTAATCATATCAGAAAAATATATACAAAATCTTAAAAACTTTTCCATATCTCTTTCTAAAAACATTTTTAATTCAAGTTTTACTCTATCCTTTTCAATATCGCTATTACAAAGATTTAAAAAATAATCTTCTAAAACGATTTCATCATAGGATTTAGGATAAAACCAATCATGTTTCCGTTCTTCAAGTGTTTTTAAAGTTTTTGGTAAAGTATAATCATCTTTATCAAAATTTTCAAAAGCAAATTTATTAAACAACGATACATCTTCATCATCTTTAGGAAAAATTGCTTCTGATGGTTTAACACCTTTATAAAGTAATTCTATTAAAGCATCAAGAAAATAAACAACATTCCCTTGTTCATCAATCACCCTATCTTTTAATATTGTCAAAGACATTATAACCCTTTCTTTTCTCTTTCTTCTTTTTCAATCTGTAAATCTACTTGTTCATCAATATCTTCTAATTCCATTGTTGTTAATTCACCAGAATCAACTCTCCTATCTAATTCTTCTACATAAGAATCATAAAATTCTCTCATTTGTTCTTTAATATCATATGGAACAAATTTACTTGATTCAGCAATTAATAATCTTTTCTCAAGTATTTTAAATTTATAATATAAATCATAATCAGATAATACTTTTAAATCTTCTGGTTCATAGTATGCTTTTACCATTATTACACCTACCTTTTATATAATTATAAAATATTTTTTATAATCTGTCAATAATTAAATTAATAAAAATTTTGGTGAATTAGGATTTTTATGGTTATAAAAATCAATTGTGAAAGCATCTTTATTCAAATATTTTGGTGTAAAATGAACTTCATAAAATACAAATTTTCTACCAAACCAATAATTACCTTCTTTTTCATAAGCATTAATTTGTTTTAATTTAGTATCATGAGATCTTGGAACACCAAAGAATACTGGTAATGTTGGTTTATATGTTCCTTCCATATATTCTGGTAAAAGATTATCTTCTATATCTTCATTAAAGAATTTAACATAACCATTTTCATCAATATGTTCTGATTTAATATTTGGTAATATAATATTTTTAGTAAATCCATAAGATTCATTTTCAGATGCTTTATAGATATATCTATCAGCATTATCTAATTCTTCCCATTCACCAACTTTAAACCATTGATATACATCTTTTTCAGAATCATATTCACAAATCAACTTAATAGAAGGATCCCATTCACAAGTAAATAATAAATTCGTTAATGGTAATTCTCTACCTTTTAAATAAACAGTATAATAAATATAATCAACTTCACCATCTAAAGCATTACTTCTAATAACTAATGGTCTATATTCTCCATTAAACCAAGCATAAACATCTCTATAAACATCATCTATATCATTTCTTGCTTTAACAAAAATATATGCTTCTTCACCTTCATATTCAATATAATAATAATCTTTTTTCTCATTATATTTTAAATTATATTTTCTACCTGAAAAATCATCATAAATTGACCCTCTGTAAATTATTTCTTGATTGCTCAATTTATAATATAAATGATCATTACATTGTGTCGGTTTAAATGGTTCTTTAAAAATTTTTCTAAATTCATTAATAGAAGCAGGCTTACAAGTTATTTTATCAGAAATAAATTCATAATAATTATCTTCTAATTCATCTTCTTTAATTTCACTATAATTACCAATATCAATATATTTTAATCCGTCTGTTCCATAAGAATAATATTGATCTTCTTTATCAACTGCTAAAACTTCTATCTCTTTATTATTTTTTAAAATATATTTTCTTACAACTTCTTCATCATTAATTGTTTCTATTGAAACATATACGGGTTCAGACATAGGAACAATATTTAACGATTCTTTTTCATAAAATCTTCCTATTGGCAATTTATTAACATATATTCTATTCTCACCATCTTCTACATATTTTCTTGGAAAGAAAGCATAATCATCAACATCTTTTGGATTAATTTCTCTTTCACCTATAAAATATTTAGGATCTTGAATTAAATATTCATCTTGAGTTTTAGGATCAACATAATAATATCTTGTTTTATCTTCTTGAACTTCTTCTTTAATATTTTCTGTATCTTCTATCAAATTACCATTTATATCTCTATATTCAATCTTTATTTCATCTTTTTGAATATCAAGATTTCTTAAATATCCTGGTCTAAATTCATTACCAAATTTATCTTCCATAATTGTTTCATTATCAGTATGTAATTTTATTTCCCATTCTTCTGAATCTTTATATATTTCATCAAAATCTTTATAAAAGAAATCATATTTAGGATTATCTTCTGAATCATTTATAGTTTTCTTTTTAATTTCTTTCCAAATAATATCTATTGGTGTGTTAAATTGTTCAAACTTATATTTAAGTAATATATTATCCCAAGTATTTAATGTTGCTATATATAATTGTGGTTGAGTAGATATTTTATATAAATTATTAGATGAATTATATGCTGAACTTCTATCAAAATTACCAATCATTTGATGATATTCTTCATCATTTTCCTTATTAATATAAAGTGCTACATCAACAGCATTTTGTGATAATCCTTTTTCAACATTTATAACAAATTCTTTTATAGCAAACGATAATTGAGTATATGCTCTAATTATAAATTTATATTCACCAATATCTTGATAATCAATTATGCCATATATATTACCATTTTTATTTAACTTTAATCCTTTAGGAAGATTACCAGAAGATAATTCAAAGAAGATTTTATTTTTAGATGTTGCTTCAATTATTGAATTATATGTATATCCAATTTTTGTTGATGGTAATTCTTCTGTAACCCATTTAATTAAGTTATCTGATTCAACAGCATTTGTAATAATTGTAAATCTTCTCCAATCACCATATATTATTTCACCTTCATCTTCTACATATGGTCTGATAGAAAAATTCCAAGGCAAAGAACTTTTGGTTTCACAAGTTCCATAAAATTCACCTGTATCAGTATCAAAATTTATCCCTAAAGGAATATTCCAATCATTTGTACTTTCTTCATATTTAACTTCTCTACCCTTAATATCATATGCTTTGACAAAAAGATATTTGGAATTATTATAGTCAATGTATCCAATTATTCCAGCATCTGTTGCCCATAAAGGTTTATTCAATAATGATAAATCATTAATTTTAATAGACATCTTTGGTGATTCTAATATTAATTCATCATTTCTATAAACACCTACTTTATATTCATAAGTTTTATCATTATCTTCTTCTGGAACACCATATAATAGACCTGTATCAGAAATGAATATACCATTAGGCAATTCACCATAAATTTTTTTGAATCTTTCATTACCCTCTGGGTTTTTTAATTCAAATTGATAAGAAAAATAGGTTTTTTCAAAAACTTCTGTTGGGACATCTTCGTTTAAACCCCATTCAGTAATTTTTGAATCAACTTTTATTGAAAACCATTGTTGTAAACTTTTTTCTTCATTTGATGCTTGTAATGTAAAATAATATTCAGTTGTTTTTTCAACCAAATCAAAAATTCCTTCTAAATAATATCCATCTTTTTTTTCAATTAAAGATATACCATTAGGAAAATTACCTGAAACTTTTGTAATTATATAATTATTATCTTCATCTACAATAATTTTTTCAGATAAAGTTTCTCCCTCTATTTTTTCAATTTCTTGATTTGGTGAAATCCATTCCATTATATTATCCTATACATGAATTAATTATATTATCAATTTCTGTTTGTAAATCTGTTTCAATTTCTGGTTCACAAGGTTCTTGACAACAAGATTCTTCTTCTGAACAATTAATTGCCATTGGATCAACTGATTCATAACCATCCCAAAAACTTTCTATTTCAGAATTTGAAGCACCATATCCTTCTAAATCTTCATTATTTCTATTTTGAATAATTATTGGAGCAACATCTGAATATGGAACATTAGAAATATCTACACCAGCATTTGCTAAACAAGCACCTATTTCAGAAGCACATTCCTTATCATCTTCACAACAATCCTTAACTTCAACTTCTTCACAGGAAGGTTGTTCTGGCACAATTACATTAAAACAATCTATTTTTAAAGGATTTACACCATCTGTAAAAGACATAAGATTTTCTAATGCTTGATGTAAAACCATATCATTATCACCCTGTTTAGATGCCCATTCTAATAACATCATCATTAAAGATGATGATACAATAATATTTTTTGCTTCTTGATGAGGTGTATTCATTAAAGGGCAATTAAGAATAGATTGAGTATTACTTTGATTAATCATTATTATTCTCTCCAAAATTCAATATATAAATTATTTATCTATAATAATATTGACAAAATGATTTTTATGTGTTATTATTATATAGAAATAAATTAATGGAGAAAAATTAATGGAAAAAGTTGCTAAATTTGAAAAAATTAGTTATGAGCAATGGCGAAAAGATTTTGGTGATAATGATAACCATTCTTATGATGGTGTATTAGATGAAATTGAAATGCCAAGTCGTTCCGATCCAAATAGTGCTGGATATGATATTCATTCCCCTTATGATGCAGTATTAGTTTCTGGCGAAGAACATAAATTTCCAACAGGTTTAAAATGCAAGATTAAAGATGGATGGTTTATGGGAGCATTTCCAAGATCAAGTTTAGGATTTAAATATTATACTCGTCTTGCTAATACAATTGGTGTTATTGATTCATCATATTATAATAATACTGGTAATGAAGGACATATTTGGGTAAAAATTCGTAATGAAGGTATGGAAACTATTGAAATTAAAACAGGTGATAGAATTTGTCAGATGATTTTCTTACCTTATGGTATTACAGAAGATGATGATGCAACTGGTGAAAGAACTGGTGGTATTGGAAGTTCTGGTAAATAATTTATAATCATATTTTATCCTTAAAAATTAGATAAATAAAAACAGATAATGAAATAAATTGTTATCTTTATAATTTATTTAAGGAGAAAAAGATGGCTAGACCTCTTAAAGAATCAAAAATTAAAAAAATGGATTTAACTGTTAAATTATTTAATGGTGAATCAAAAAAACTAGGTAAACAAATTGGATTTAACCGTTATGTCGTTGATGATGAAACCAAAGAAATTGCTACATTATCACAAAAATTAGAAAAAGAAGGTGATGCTTTATTATTATTGGAAGATAATGGTAAAGATAAACCAGTTATTAAAATTGTTGAAAATTTATTCCAAACAGCAGATAAACCATATGCTTATGTTTTAGATGAAAATGGAAAAGTTAAATTTTTAGATGAAAATGTTAAAATTTATGATATTTCAGAAGATGAAGAATCAAGTCAAGAAGTTCAAAATGCTATTGATGAAGCTGAAGCAGGTGCAACTGTAAATGCTGATTTAAATGCTTCAACAGTTTCTAATATAGAAGTTTCTGATAATAAAACATTAAACGTTAATATTAATGGTTCAGAAGAATCAGAAACAACAGCCATTGCTCAAAATGGTTTAGTTGCTAATGGTGGTAATATCAATGCCACTTTAACAACTGATGTTGATGCAAGTACAGAATCTTTTATCGCTCAAAATGGTGCTAATTTAGTTATTGAGGGAGATGAATAATGAGAAAAATTAATGTTAAAGGTCAAGCAAATACTGGTGCTATTAGAGTCATGAAAAATAGTTCAGTAACAATTAAAAATGTTGATTTAGAATGCATAAAAGCAGAAGGTCAAGATTCAAATATGTATGGCATTTATTGTGCAGAAAATTCATCTGTTAATATTAAATCTGGTAAAATACATACATCTGATTGTGCTTGTATTTCTACAAATGGTAATGATAAACCAGGTTGTATTATTAATATAGAAAATGGTGAATTAACCAATGATAATGCATATGCTATATATATGCCTGCTTTTGGTGAAATTAATATTTCAGGTGGTATTACACAAGCAATTAATATGCGTAGAGGAACTTTAAATGTAACTGGTGGAAAAATCTCTAAAGTTGCTTATTCAAAAGAAGATGCAGATAAAATTGAAGATTATCCTACATATTCAGGATTAGTTTGGTTAGGCGATACTGTCGCTATTCTTTCTGGTTCTAATGGTTATATTAAAGAAGATAATGAAGAAATCGTTATTAATGTATCCGGTGGTACTGTTGAAAAATCATTTGGCACAGATGAACCTTTCACAGTCTATTGCTTAGATACTGCTACATTTAATCAAACTGTTAAATTTACTGGTGTTGCTAAAGAAGATATTAAAATTGTTTCTCATGAAGAAATTAAAGAGAAAACAAAAAAATCTTATACACCAAAATCACAAACAACTGTGTTTGTTGATGGAGAACAAATTTTTCCTGTTAATGAAGAATCTGTTGAAGAACCTACCGAATAATTTTAACAATTATTTTAAAATAAAAAGAGAGGTTTTAAAACCTCTCTTTTTCATATCCTTTATTAAAGATTCTTGGAGCAATTTGTATTCCTGCTCTCATTAACATTTCTTTATCAAAATCTGTTAAATCTTTATTTTGTGTAGTTATTTTAATATTTCTTTGTTCAATGAATCTTTGGATATACTCATCAGAATTAATTCTATCCATCACTTCTCTATCCATATCAACCCTTATATTGTCTTGAAATATTTGTAGCATTCCATTATTACAAAATAACGGTTTAATATTCTTAACAAAACTAATTGCCCTTTTTAATCCATATACATGTGCTGAAGCTTTATCTTGTATGGTTAATTTAAAACCATCTTCCATATAAACTTGATCTTTATCTCCAACCAATACAACACCTACATTGGTTGAATAATTATAATCATTAACTGATGTATAAACTCTCATTTTCCCACCCATTTTTAATTTAAACCTTATTTAATAATAAAATAATAATACATAAATATTTACTTCAAAATCTTATTTAGATTTTTCTTGTTTATATTTTTCTATAACTTCTAATAAATCCTCTTTAATAGAAGAAAGTGGACCATCATAATTATCATTTTTAATAATTTCTTGAGCAACAATCCAAGGATTACAATCTTTTGAAAAATATGGAGATATTCTTACATGTCTTTCCATTTCTTCTATTAACCATGTTTCAATACCTTTTTCTTCTAATAAAGGGATTAATTCTTTAATTTCTTTTCTATCATCATCTGTCAAATAATAATTACTTCTCATCATATAATCTTGGAATGTAATACTCACTTGCCAATGGTCAATTGAATCCCATACCCTTTGTCTTTCATTCCATTCTTCTTCTGAAACTTCTTCATCTGGATCTGTATTATCCCAATATGCAAAATCTTTTATATATTCTTTTTCAATTAAAGTTTTTCTAATACCATAAGTATCTAAAAAAGTTGAACCATAAACCTTTCCTTCAAAAAAGAAAAAAGCAATTTCAGGTATTTCATAAGTATTTTTCATATACAATTCAGTATCAAGATGGCAATACTCTTTATTATTTCTAATAGCATTTAAATGTTGATAAACAGATAATCTATTAAAACTTTTTATCCATTCATTAGCATATAATCTTTGAACAATTTCTTTAACTTCATTACAAAATTTTTCAAAAGTTTCTATTTTACCATCATTCCACTTATCTGTTAATTTAAAACCTTCATAAATTTTTGTACTCATTATATTTTTCCTTTCAAATGATAATGTTCTCTTAAAATTAAATAACTCTCTAAAGAAGAATCTGCTCTATGTATTCTTGAAGCATCTTTTGAAAAAACACAAGGTGAAGCAAATAATGAACTATGTTTATCATTTCGTATTTTTTTATATTTTTCATCTTTATCAAATTTATTTCCAAAAATTAAAGATGTTTCCAAACTTTTAAATTTGAAACTTAATAATGATGATCCTTCATCTTTTTTTATCAACATATCAACAATATCTTCATATGCTTGAATATTATTTGAAGATACTTTACTAACCATAACTTGCTTAAATTCTTCATCAGCATATTCTACAACTGCAAATACAGTCCCTACTTTATCTTCTTTAGTTGATATATAAAACTTTTTATTCATCTTCTTTTTCTATTTCTTCCAATTGTTTTATGACATCATTTCTTATTTCATTATATCTTTCAGAGCATTGATTAAAATAATCTTCTTTACTTTTGAATATACCATATTTTATTAAATTGTCAAGTAAAATTTCATTTTGAATAATACTCACTATTTCTGAATTTGTTTTTGTTGCTTCTTCATAAGTTTCTGGCATATTATAGATAATATTTTTTAAAGTATTATAATCCATTACACAACAACTCCATCTAATCCTGCTGAATATAATTTTGTTAAATTTGATAATTGGTAATTTTTTGTTTCCATCCCTCTAGAAATTGAAATAAATTTATTTCTAACTAATGCAATTTCATTAATAATTGTTTGCATTGCAACAACCTGTTCATTTCCATCAATATATTGTCTTAAATCACTCTGCGTTAATGCTCTTGCAGAAGTATTAATAAGTTGTTGATAAATCTTTGATTTAATTGCTTTTAATTTAATATTGAAATGCTCTAATATTGCTTCTAAATCTTGAAGTTGAGAATAACGCATTTCAAATTTTGAAGATAATTCTGAAACACATTTATCTAATCTTCCAGAAATTTTTAAATCCTTTTTTGCTTCTTCATATTCTTCTAAAAAATAATTCAATACTTCTGTCAATTTAGATTCATCTTTTTTAATTATTTGAAATGCATTATCCATATTACCAACTCTCTTTTTCTATACCATTTTCTTTAATAAATCTTTTAGCAATTTTAGCAAAAACTTCATCACCAGATTCTTCTGCTTCTTCCATTAAAGCATAAATATCACCACCATTATCATAAACAAACATTAAAAATTCTTCTATTGCTTGTTTTTTTTCTTTAGGATTTATATAATTTTCCATTTTTTCCCAAAGATAATATAAATCACTATCATTCATTTTATAATCCTTATAATAAAATTTCAAATGATATTTATTCTTTAGATGGTGAATTTGCTATTTTAGCAAGTTTATCATTATCTTGTTTTTTCATAAATGCTTCCATAATCATATCATAATCCTCATTGGTAATATTCTTACGGAACTTTTTAAATACTTGCTCACCTGTTTCAAGATTACTATAAACATACTGGTTACCTTCCTTTTTTAAAATTGGGGAATCATTATTAAATAATGATTCACTAAATAAATCAAATAATCCTGAATAAGGATCAATACCAGAATCATATGGTACATTAAATGTAACTTTTTGGAATGGTTGTGTGTAACGAGTTTTTCTAACTACTGCATCCACTTTAACACCACGAACATCTGTTGTTTTATTACCATCATCATCTTCTTTTAATTTTCTCTTTTCCATTGCTATAACAATTGATGGTGTAAATTCAAGTGCTGATCCACCAGCAATTACAGCATCAGGTGAAAACATATTTTGACTAGCATATGTATGCTGTGTAGCAATCATACCAATTGGTTCATTAGCACAACTTCCTAAAAAATTTCTACAAATTGAATAAATTTGTTTTTGTTTTAATCCCATATCACCTTTCATATTACCATCAGAAAAATGCTCCACTTCTGTTGGGGTAACTGTCATACCCAATGAATCAATAATGAATAATGTTCTTGGTTTATCATCAAAATCAACATCTTTATATTCTTCTTTATATGCTTTAATAAAATCTGACAAAAATTTAGCAATATCATTTAATAAAGACATTGATACTTTCATTATTTGACCATTTGTATCAATATCAAATTTTTTCATCCATTCTTCATCTAATGCACTTTCAGTATCAATAATCACTGGTAAAACCCCATTCTCTTGACACCATTTTACAACACTTCCTGATGCTAAATAACTTTTGCAACTGCCGGACTGACCCGCTATTAAT
>JBJEDW010000012.1:0-3473 GCA_051872415.1 Bacilli bacterium | reverse complement strand
ATAAAACCTTGAAACATTGATCCAGAGTCTCCTGAAAAAATTTTTGCTGGATGAAAATTATGACAAAGAAATCCTAGAGATGCTCCGAGCATTATAAATGATAATGAAACATCTAAACCTCCGAAGCTTGCTTTTATGAATGCAATGATTCCTATTGTAAAGTAAAATATACTGCATGTTCCTGTTGATAAGCCATCTAATCCATCAATTAAATTTATTATATTGATACATCCAACTATGAATAAGATTGTTAAAGGATAAGCAAATATTCCAAAATCGATGTGTAAGCCTGCGATGGTAATTTTGTCTAAGGCTATGCCACCATAGAATAGTACTACAGATGCTGCGATTATTTGTCCTAGTAATTTGGTTTTTGCTCCCAAGGGACTAATGTCATCTATTACTCCTACTAAGACTATGATAAATGCCCCAATTAGAATTGAATTCATTTGAATACTTTGAACTCCAAAAAGAATATATCCAAATAGAAATGTTAAAAATATTCCTAATCCTCCGAGTCTTGGCATTGGTGTTGTATGGACTTTTCTTTTATCAGGTATGTCTATTGCTCCGATATGTTTTGCTATTTTTTTGATGTAAAATGTTATGAAAAAACAAAATAGAAAACACGTTAAAATTATTATAAGAATATGTGTGTAATTACTTAAATCTAACATAAAATCACCTAAAGTTATTATATCATCTTATACAAAAAAAATATAGATAAACATTATTTATCTATATAATAAAGTTTTTCTAACATTATACCTGTTCCTTCTGCTACACAAGAAAGTGGATCTTCTGCTTTGAATACTGGTACTTTTAATTCTTCTTGTAATAGTTCTGGAAGTCCTTTTAGAAGTGCTCCTCCTCCGGTAATTATTATACCTTTTTCTATAATGTCTGCGGATAATTCTGGTGGAGTTTGTTCTAAAACTACTTTTATCATAGCAATTATTTTTTTTATGCTATCTTGTAATGATTGTTCTATTTCATCGCTTGTTATTGTTATTGTTTTAGGAAGACCTCCGACTAAGTCTCTTCCTTTTACTTCTAATTTTTCTTTACTTTTTCCTTGTTTTACTGTTCCTATTTTTATTTTTATATTTTCTGCTGTTTTTTCTCCAATCAATAATTTATATTTTTCTTTTATGAAATCTATTATGTTTTGATCAAAAGTGTTTCCTGCTGTTTTTATTGAGGCACTTGTTACTATATTTCCTAGTGATAATACTGCTATATCTGTTGTTCCTCCACCTATGTCTACTACCATATTTCCTTCAGGTTTTCCTATGTCTAAGCCAGCTCCGACTGCTGCTACTTTTGGTTCTTCTTCTACAAAAACTTTTTTTGCTCCAGTTTTTTCTGCTACTTCTTTGATAGCATTCTTTTCTACTTCTGTTATGTTGGATGGACAACATATTAAAATTCTTGGTTTAGTTATTTTTGTTCCTAGTTTTATTTTTTTTAAGAAGTTTTCTAGTAATGATTCTACCATATCAAAGTTAGCTATTACACCATCTTTCATTGGCTTTATTGCTTTTAATTTGCCTGGTGTTTTTCCGAGCATACTATTAGCTTCTTCTCCGACTGCAACGACATCTTTGGTATCTTCATCTATTACTATAACACTTGGTTCATTTAGGACTATTCCTTCTCCTTTTACATAGATAAGGACGTTTACTGTTCCTAAATCTATTCCTATGTCTTTGCTAAACATATTAGTTTCCTTGACTATTATTTAAGAAATCTTCTGGATTAACTAGGATGTTTTCTTTGTATAGTTCAAAATGTAAATGATTACCTAAATCACTACTTATATTATTTGTTCCACTTGTTGCTATTACTTGTCCTTGTGTTACTTCATCGTTTTCTTTTACTGTAACGTCTTTTATGCTTTGATATACACTTATCATATTATTATTATGTTCTATTTTTACAGTGTTTCCTACTATGTCATCTTCTGTTACTGAAATAACTTTTCCATCAGCGATTGCATTTACATTAAAAATATTTTTACTTATGTAGTCTACTCCTGTGTTTTGTATATATGTGTTTTCATAATAAATAATTGAATCTTCTTGGTTTTCTGATTCTGCTTTATAGTCGTAATAACTTTTTCCTATTTCTACTGAAGTATCTGTATAAGGTCTTATTATTTCTGTGTTTGTGGTTGTTTCTTCTTTAGATACTGGCATTATGTTATCTGTTAATACTTCGTATGATACATATTCTAGGTTTTCTTGAAGTTTGTCTTCTGCTACTGTTAGAGACTTTGTTATGGCGTAACTTAATAGGCATACTAGTGCTACTATGGATACTACTATTCCATGTAATAAATAATATCTTGAACTTTTTTTTGTCATATAAAATCACCTCATTATAAGTTTTTACAAATAATGAGGTTTTATACATTTTTTAAATAATTTTTGAATATGTTGCACAGTCATAAATGAAGTTGGTTACTAAATATATTATGGAAATTGCTATAAAGAAGAGAAATAGTCTTGCTCCGAAAACTTTATTTTTTTTGAATATTTGATTAATGTTTACGGAGTCTAATGCGAGTATAACAAATGGTGTTACTAGTGCATATAACATAAATTTAATTAGCATTTTCGTACTCTTTTATTTGATTTATTCTTCTTTGATATTTTTCTTCTTTATTTGGATTTGATGTTAAAAATGTTTCTATCATTTTTAATGCTTCTTCTGTTTTGGTGTTTCCTGATAGTGCTATTACGTTTGCGTTATTGTGTTCTTTGGCAAGACGCGCTTCTTCTATGCTTGAGATTTTGGCACACATTACTCCTTTTACTTTATTGACTGCGATTGATATACCTATTCCTGTTCCACATATTGCTATACCAATATCTGCTTTTTTGTTTTTTATTGTTTCTCCAAGGGCTATTCCGTATTTTGGAAAGTCTACTGAAGTTTCACTGTCTGTTCCTAAATCTATGATTTGGTATTTTTTTTCTATGTTTTTGATAATTTCTTGTTTTAGTTTGTATCCTCTGTGATCTGATGCGATTGCTATAGTCATTTTTATCACCTCTAGTAATTATTATATACTAGTTTTTTATAAAAAAAAAGAACATTAGTTCTTTAATCCATATTTTTGTTTGAATTTTTCAACATTTCCTGTTAATGTAGCTGTTCCTTGTTTTCCTGTGTAAAATGGATGACATTTTGAACAGATTTCAACATGTATTTCATCGTTTTTTGATGTTGACATTGCTTTGAAACTTTCTCCACATAAACATTTGAATGTTACTTCTTTTTGTTCTTTATGAATTCCTTTTTTCATATGTCGCTCCTTTCGCCATGACTTGTTAGTCATAGTAATAATAATTCTTAAGTAGTATAACAGATATTAGTTTGTTTGGCAAGGTTTTTTTCTTCTATTTTTATATCTGTATGATTAATTTGTGATAATGTCTTAAGTGTTAACTTGCGAAAATGTCTCAAAG
>JBJEDW010000011.1:0-3624 GCA_051872415.1 Bacilli bacterium | reverse complement strand
CATTTTTATAATCAATACTTGCTAAACCAGTAATTTTATCAGTAGGTATATCACAAAAATACACACCAACATTATGAGGAAATATACCCATAGAATTAATTTTAGATGCAGGAATATGTTTCAACTTATTGAGAATATCTTCTCTTGTAGTTGAAGAAGTATCTGTATCCAAATCTGCTATGTTATATTTCATTAGTTATCCTCTCAAAAAGTATTTTAGATTTGTTTTTTCTTCTGATTCACAATCAACATTGTTTTCCCAATTATAATTCATAGATTTAAGATATTTTATGGAAATATTACCATATCTTAATGCTAAAAATAATCTGTTTGGAGAAATGGTTTCCAAAGATAAATTCCTATCCTTTAACCATTTTTTAGACCTTTTGATAGCATTTTCTTCATCTTCATAGTATAACCAATCATAAAGGAAATTGATTAAATTTGACTCATTTTTCCACTTGTTAAATGGAACTTTATTTGCCAAAAGATACATAATGAAATCTTGATGGGAATAAACTTCTGATTTAATACAATAATCAGTAAAATCTTTCACTTGTTTAAAGTATTTGTCATTTGCCATCCATTTTTTACAATCACCACACATAACAAATTTATTACCATATAGATAATTACAAATGGTATATAAATTAGCATATAAATCAGGGTACATTTGAAGAATCTCATAACGATTCTTTTTCTCACACTTTTCCAAATGCTTTAAATAACCTTTTTCTGTTTTATAGGTTTTTCCACAATATATACAGCAATAATCAGTCATAAGGGTTATTCTCCTCTAAATATTTTAAACAATCTACCCAATCTTGATAACAACTATCTATTCTTGAATCAGTTCTATCAAGATATTCTTTTATATCTCTTTTAATAATATCAGCATTGTTTTTACAAATATCTTCTTCCCAATGCTCCTCTAATGCTATAATAACATCATTAACTGCATATGTTTGTCTGCCTAAAGCATATCTTAAAGCATATACCAACATATCTTCATCAACTTCTACTTTAAAAACCATTTATTAACCCTTTCTTTATTAATATATCACATTTTATTTAGTTTGTCAATAACTATTTTGTTAAATGGTAAATCATTACCCCATTTATAAAAATATAGACAAACAATAATATCAATTATTTAATCATAGAACTTTTTCCAAGTAATATAACCTAATGCAATCATTATAAGTGCTAATATAGTTTCCATTATACAATCTCCCAATCTGATGCTTCCAAATCTTCTTTTGTAAAGCAATATAACCAATTATAATTATATACTATACTATTAGATTTATCAATTGTCAAGATCAAATTATTTTGCCAAGAAGTTCTTCTCATACCTCTTGTTTTATTTAATTTTAACATTTCATAGCATTCTTTATAAGTCATTCAATACCTTTTTCTTTCTTAAAATCTTCTTCCCATTTATAACTATCAAAGAAATGTTCATCGCCCATATAAATTCGTCTTTGTTCAATTTTTGAAATATAATTTTGCTCTAAAAGATAATCAATAAAAGATGATTGAACATCACCATCAAATACCCAAAAATCATTTGGATTCTCTTTATACTCTTTTTCAGCATATTGATACCAATAATTTTTAGCAACCTCATCAATATTAAAAGTAACATTTACAAGAAATACTTGACTAACTGTATAATCATCATAAGCACCCATAGAAAGGGTTAATAAAGTGTCTTTCTTGATAATTGGATCAATATAAGCAAAATCATTAATAGTTGAGAAATTATTTTCAGACATAGAAAAACTCCATAAAATTGATTATGAAAATAATATATCATAAATTTTAAAAATTGTCAATAGAAATATATTTAATCTTAAATTCATTTATCATATATGAATAAATAATAATATAATGATATTTGAGGTTAGTTAAATGGCAAAAAATACAAAACAAATTGCATTAATGCAACAAAAAAGAGGTAAATTAAATGAATTACCAAAACAATTAGATGATGCAGTATTTGGATTAGCTTGGGATGCTAATAGAGTTTTTATAGGTAATTTAAAAAGTGGTTCTTTACAAGAAAGATATAGTTCAAATACTTTTCCTTATGGTAATTTAGAAATATTAACTGAATTTTCACCTTTAACTAACTTAATAAAATATTCTCCAAATATGAATGGTGAAAAACTTTATTATACATTTGAAATTAATGGAGAAAGAGATTTTCAAAATGGTAATTCAAAACTTAAAATTAATGATGTTGAAATAGAATTTTCTAAAATAGATGAATTAATAGAGAAAATTAATAATGCTTTTGAAAATATTGAAGCATACTCAAATGAAACAAAATTAAATTTAAAAACAACTGCTGATGAATTAGTTTTAGAAGATGTTATAGATGGAAGTTTAGATAGAACTGGATTATTTTCAGGTGATAATAATAAAAGCCCTTATATTCATAGTCAAACTCCTTTAACAAAAAGAACATTACAAGATGTTTTAGATGATAGATATTCTATTAAGGATTTTGATGTATATGGTGATGGAATACAAGATGATTCAGAAAAAATTAATGAAGCAATAAAAATATTAAGTATATTTGAAAAATCTGATAAGAAACAATTATTCTTCCCAGCAAATACATATTTAGTAAATGATACCATTATGTTGATGGATAAAACATATTTGAAAGGTGAAGGTATTGACAGAACAATTGTTAAAACAACTGCTGATAAACCATTATTAGATTATAATACTGATACAAATGATATTATAATTGAAGGTTTTACATTTGATATTTCTGAATCAAGTGCTTTATCATTGTTTACTTTAAAGTCAAGATTTAATAATATTAAATTTAAAGATTGTAAATTTATTGGAAGAAGTGGTAATAATACTAGTATTGTTGGAAGTCATAGTCATAATTTTGGTACTTCATCTAATTTGGTCTTTGAAGATTGTATATTTAGTGGTAATAATACTTCAATGGGTATATATGCTAGTGGATTGATAAATGGATTTTTGATAACAAATTGTTTATTTGAAAATATTTATACACCAATAAATTTAGATGGTACTTCATCAGGTTATTTACAAAATGGTATTATTGCTAATAACAAATTTATTAACTGTGGATTTGGTTCTGATCATACTTTAGTAAATCTTGGATTAAATACAAAATATGTAAGCGTTATTAAATCGTTGGTTGATGAAAATTATTTTGATGATGATGAACATTATCAAGTAATGAATAGAAGAATTGATGCTGATGGTAGATATATTGACAATAATTATTGTGATACTCCAATTAAATCAACGGATACAAATAAGTATTTAAGATTTAATTTCTATCAATCAGTATATGATTATGTTCAAGAATTATATAATAAGTTTGGAAGAACTGCTATTGCTGTTATTTCTCCTAAAACTGATGAAGAAATATTAAATTATTTCCAATTAAAACAAGGAACTAATTCAGAAGATTTAACAATTGAAGCAATTAATCAAGTTAAAGATGTCTATTTTAATTTAGGTGAATTTGCAGATTTACATTTAGGTAAAGATTCTGAAATAGTTGATTTATGGAAAGAAAATCACATATATAATGTCTTAGAAAAAGTTATGTATGAAGGAGTTCCT
>JBJEDW010000010.1:4504-20398 GCA_051872415.1 Bacilli bacterium | reverse complement strand
TTACCAACAACTAGAGCACCTTGAACAGCACAGAAACTCATACCAACTACTGGTATTCCTCTCATACCTATTTGCTCTATGTGAGAAGCAAAGTCTATATGGTTGTTTCCGAAACCTTCAGTAGTAACAAAAGCACCATCAACGTCTAAAGCTTCAACCATCATACCAACTCTTTTTGATACGTAGAATTTCTCAGCATTTATTTGAGGAGAACCTACAAATAATACACCACATAAATCTACTTCTTCATCATGAAGTGCTTCAAGTACTAATGGCTCTCTCCAGTAATGTCTAGACATTTCTTTTGAAGCAGGTCCTATACAAGTTAATGCATGTATACATCCATCTAATACTTCTAGTGGAGATACCATAACAGGAACGTTTCCTAAGTCAACATTTGGCTTAGCACCTAATACACCAACTGGTTCCACTGGTAATATTAAGTTATCGTGCATTGCACCTTGTCCCATTATTTCTTTTACTATAACAACTTTTTTCTTACCTGGTCTTCTTACTTGCTCGAATGTTTCAGTATCTACTACTAATTCATCATCAAGTTTTTTAAGAGCTTCTCTTATTTCTTGAGTTATAAAGTCAGTTGCAGAGTGAGCTGCAAGAGGCCCTGGTCTTTCCATGTTAGTATGTTCTTTTATTATTACTTCAGTTTTGATGAATATTTCACCTTTTTCTGGACAACCTGGTCTTCCCCACATGATGTTTTCTTCTAAGATACCTTCAGATGAACCGAATTCTCCTATTTGAACACCATTAGCATCAGTTCCTGTTACCATCATTACAACACCATCTATAACTCTAGTAGTACCAGATCCTATTTCGTCTTCACCATCTTTAGTAGCTATTGGTTGAACATCCATTATAGTTTCTGAGTAAGTGTTGTATTTATCTGGAGTTATTATATCTATTTTTAAGCTGTTTACTAGGTCTTGGCTAGCAACTGCTTCTTTCTCTATTCCTTCTCTTATGTATAAAACAGTTCCTTCTATTTTAGTTTCAGGTCCTCTTTTAACTTCTGTTATTTTGTAGTGTTTTCTAGTTAAGCTTCTTATAACTTTAGCTTCACCAGCTACTTCTTTAACAGGAGCTGCAACATTTTCTTCAACTGGAACTACTTTAGCTCCACCAACTGAAGTAAGTCCACCAACTGGTATTTCTATATTGATGTCTTTACCTTCTCCTATGTGGATTTTTAATCTTCCCCCTTGAACTTGAGTTGCAACTGGTGCTGGATTTACTACTTCTTCCTTAACTTCTTCTACAGCTGTCTCTTCTTCTTTAGTTTCAACTATAGCATCTATAACATCAACAGTTACTGGAGTTAGAGAATCACAAGTTTTAGTTAACTTTGCACCTAATATTTGACCTATAGTTAAGCAACCATCTAAGTTTAAAAGACCAGAATCTACTAATTCATCAAATATAGCAGGATCTTCTAAGTTAGCAGGTCCTATAACTAATCCTTCTTCTGCTCTACAGCAAAGTACTGCAGGGTCATTTGCATGCTCTCTCGCAGTTTCAGCAGTTATTGACATAAATTTTCCCCCTTGTATAATAAATCTTTTTATAATTTATATTATTAAAGAAATTTCTTTCTTTTTTAGCATTTCAAATAAGATATTAATCTATAACAAATTCTATATTTATATCTTTCCCCTCTTTAAGACTTATAACAAGTCCACCTTCATCAGTAAATGATACTGTGTTAGGTTTTTCAACTTTTGGTACTTCAACTTCCTTAGTTTCCTCAACTGATTGAGCTTTTGCTAAGATTTCTTCTACCTCCCCAAGTTGAGGTACATGTTTAGATGTATTCATGTATCTTATAACATCTTTTCCTACTGTTTGAAGTACGTGGTCTGTTTGGTGATGAACTTCTAGGTTCATTTTAGGAGCTGACCCCATAACTGTGTTTGAACAGTCAGTACAGTTTCCTATAAGTATGTGTTTAGCACCAGCTTTTTTGATGTTCATAACTTTAAGTGCTTGTCCTGGACAATTTCCTGGATTTTCACATTTTAAGTTCCCCTTAACATCTGCTGCTTGCTTACATTTTTGAACACAAACAACTTCAGCATTCATTTTCTTAGCAATATCAGTCATTCTTTCTTCATTACCACCACAAGCACATACTAAAAGTCCCATTTTTTCACCTTTTAAATCTTCAAATGGCTTAGTTACTATTATTCCACCTGTAGTTTTAGTTATTGGAGAATCTATATCACAAGCTTTACCAGTAAATGGTCCACCCATGATTATTTCTCCATACTCACCATCTATTCCACCAGACATTTCAATTAATTCCTTAACAGAAGTACCAACTGGAACATCCATGAATACATGAGGATTAGTTCCTCCATTTAGTTTCCCAACAACTGTAACATTTTTAGAGAAACATGGTTTCTTAAGCTCTATTGCTTCAGCAACTCTAAGAAGAGTTTCCACATTTATAACTACAGCATCTGCTTTTGATGGTAAGTCAGTTGGTTGAAGTAATATCCCCAAAACTTCTCTTACAACTGCTCTTTCTTCTCCCATTGGATAAATATCTGGAAGCAAATGTATATCTAATGAATTATCATTTTTACAACCTTCAACTAAAGCATCTACTGCTTTTTCGTTTTTAGCTTTTATTGCGAATATTCCTTTTTCTGCCCCACAAATTTCCATAACATATTTAAGACCTCTTATAGTCATATCTGTGTTATCTACTATTTGATCAATATTGTGATGAAGTAGTGGTTCACATTCAGCTGCATTAACTAAGATGTATTTTACTTTTGTTCCAAGTTTTACAGCTGTTGGGAATCCTGCTCCCCCCATTCCAACTACACCAGCATCTTTTATAAGTTGAAGTTTGTCATCTCCTTCTAACTTAACAAATTCTTCTGGTTGATTTTCATCTTTTTCTATTATTATGGCATCATCAGTTATTTCAACTACTTTACCATAAACACTAGAAAATATGTTAGCTCCAAGTCCTGTTGGTTTTGATATCAAAGTTCCCCTTTTAACTTTGTCCCCAATCTTAACAACTGGCTCAGTTGGTGCACCAACATGTTGTCTAAGTAATATTTTTTGTAATCCCATTAAGTTACCCCCTTGAGAAATCTCAAGCAAATTTATTAATATATAAATCGCCTTAATCTTATAAAATATTCTTAAATTTCCTTTAACATATTCAAAATTAATTATATATGTTAAAAAAATCACACGGAAAACCTTTTCATTTATATGTAAAAAAATATTCCTTTATTTTTACTGGCGGGAGTATGTGGGAATCGAACCCACCTAGGATGCTACTAACACCCCACACTGGTTTTGAAGACCAGGAGGCACACCAGTTACCTATCTACCCCCATATATATTAAATCCTAATATGATAATTTATCAAAAAATACTATAAAATATTTCCTTCATAGACAAAATTTATAAGATTTTTTAATCTATAAACATTATAACAATAAAATTTTGCAAATACAACAACCTAATCCTAGACTAAAGTCTGTTTCCTTAATATAATTTTTTCTTTGCATTGAAAAGACTTGTAAAACGACACTAAAAAAATTTTTAATTTTGTTATTTTTTTGTCATAATCTATATATTTTTAACATAGAGATTAATAATATGACGAAATCCGATGAATAAAACTATTGATAGATTTAAAGTCAAAACACTATAATTATATTGAATTAGACAACTCAAAAAATATATTATTAATAGAAATTCTTTATAAATAAGGGGGAGAATTTATGCCGGAAGAAATAAACCTTCGTAGACTTGTGATTAAATCTTATCATGTAAATCAAGTGGATTTCGGTGACGAAAATAACGTTTTTCTAGATGGAAAAATGACTGTTTGTAAAGATATGTTAAAACAATTAATAGAAGAGGAACCTTTAATTGAAAATATAGACATACAAATTATCACTCCAGGTGATCATGATAGATTTACAAATACAATCATGGATATAATTCCAATTTCTACAAAAGTTCTTGGTAAAATTGGTGATGGAATAACTCACACTTTAACCGGTGTTTATGTAATGCTTACAGGGGTTGATAGTAATGGAGTGCAAACTGCTGAGTTTGGTTCATCTGAGGGAAATTTAAAAGAGCAATTATTTTTAAATAGACCTGGAACTCCAGGAAAAGACGACATAATAATCTCTTTTGATGTTACTTTAGCTGAAGGCCAAGGACAAGTAAGACCAGGTCCAACTGCTGCTCACAGAGCATGTGACAAATTCTGTAATGAATTTAGAGCAAAATTAAAAAAATTAAACGGCCATAAATGTACTGAACGTCATGAATTTTACGATAAAGTAAGACCAGGTAAAAAGAAGGTTGTTATTATAAAACAAGTAGCAGGTCAAGGTGCTATGTATGATACTCAACTGTTTTCTCATGATCCATCAGCCATGGAAGGTGGACGTAGCATAATAGATATGGGAAATGTACCAATGATAGTTACACCAAATGAATATAGAGACGGCGCTCTTCGCTGTATGTGTTAAGGAGGGAGTATTATGGGAATAGGACCATCTACTAAAGAAACTACACTACATCACTTTCGAGATCCACTTCTAGATGTAGTTGCAAATGATGAAGATATCGATTTACTGGGGGTTATAGTTGTGGGAACTCCACAAGATAACGAAGATAAAAATTTCGTAGGAACTAGAGCTGCTGCATGGGCTGAGGCCATGAGAGCAGACGGTGCCATACTTTCATGTGATGGTTGGGGAAACTCTCACGTGGACTTTGCAAATACAGTAGAGCAAGTTGCAACTAGAGGCATTCCCGTTGTAGGACTTACTTTCGTTGGAACTGTTGCACAATTTGTTGTAACAAATGAATATATGGATACCATAGTTGACATGAATAAAAATGCTGAAGGAATTGAAAGTGAAATAGTTGGAGAAAACGAAGTAACTGAACTAGAGGCTAAAAAGGCTCTTGCCTTTCTGAAACTTAAAATGAGAAAATACGGTAAATAATAAAAATGGGTGGGTTTCTTAATTCGCCCCTTTTACTTATATGACACACTTATTTTTTAATTTAGTGTATACAGGTTTTAGATATATTGTTTAGATGTATATTTCTTATTTTGAATAACCATAACTTATATTTATAATTAATTATTTATTATATCTAACTCTGTCCGAAATTCCTGAATATAAACATATTTGTATTGACAAACATATCATTTTGAGCAATTCCTATCTTCGTCAAAATGGACAGAGTTACCCTACAGACTAGTGTAGAGTAACTCCCAAGATCTAGATATTCCTAGAGCCCCGCTCGGTTATACGACACCGAGTACGCTTGGACTAGTACAGTTAATAATACTCACCTTTGCTATTTAAAGCCAAACTATCAACCACCCGACAATAGTAGGTATATTGAGTATCTCCACAAATGGTTGCCACCCTCCTATGTTTTTTATTGCAGCCCAGGATTGCTGCTCTCAGCCCTTTTTAATGGTACTAGACATTAATATATGCTGTGGGGACTTTATACCCCAGTGTTTCGTCGACATCCCCTGTACCCGGTCGGGCCATTCGGTTAGTTATCACGGTCAAACACTCTTCCTTATAAAACCTTCGCTACTTTCTAATGTTGTAGCCACTATTTAATTTTAGAGTATATAATCTATAAATTTTTATAGAATTTTTAGTTTTTTGCATTAAAAAAGACCCATCCAACTGTTGGACAGGTCGTATTTACTAAATATTCCTTAAATTATTAAATTTATACCCTTGTGTAAATTATAAAAACTAGTTATAATAGTTAATATAAATTTAATAATAACTATGCTTTGCTTACGAAGTATCGCCAAATTACTTCTTAAGGTTTCATAGTTGAAAGGTTACTTGTAACACTAACTGCTGTGAACAGTTGGTACTAATCTTTTGAAGGTCGCCAAACCGACAAAAGAACTTGTAATCTTTTTTTATGCAATTTTTTATATGAGTCTATTATATATCCAAATTCCAAATCTGACAATATTTTATTTTTTAGATAAAAAAAGAGCAGTAATTTATTTAATTACCACCCCTTCTAACTACATCATTATTTCATGTATATTATTTATATCTAAATTCTTATCAGCTATAAGAGTTTCTATTTTTTCTCTGTCTTCTTTGTTACAAAGCCATGATAAACCACATCCAGCAGAAATCTGTCTTGGTACTGGAATTAATCTTCCTGGCACATTTTCACTTTTGCAGGCTTTTTCCATAGCCATTGCTCCCGTTGTTGTGTTGAATGTAACGATTAATCTTAATTGTTTTTCTCTCATTTTGTTTCCTTCCTTTGAACCTGACCCCGGGGTCAGGTTTTGTTTTAATAACTTGCAGCAATTTCTTTTACTGCTTTTATGGCTGTGTCGATTTCTTCTTCTGTGTTGTAGTGTGAGAAAGAAAATCTTACGGCACCTTGTTCTACTGTATTCATTGCTTTATGCATAAGTGGCGCACAATGTGCTCCTGCTCTAGTTGATATATCGTATGCGAAACTTAGTTCATCTGAGAAAGCTGCTGAATCTATGTCTCCTACGTTAAAAGTCACAATAGCCGCTCTTTTATTTTCAAAGTTTCCGAAAATCTTAATGTCTTTGATATCTTTTATTCCGTTGTAAAATCTAAACATTAACTCTTCTTCTCTTTTTTGAATATTATCTATTCCTTCTTCTTTTAAATAATCTAGGGCTGCATTAAGACCTGCTATGGCATGTCCATTTAAAGTTCCCGCCTCTAGGTGAGTTGGCATTTCCACTGGTTGTTCTTTTGAGAAAGTATTTACACCACTTCCTCCAACTTTTAATGGTCTAACATCTATTCCTTCTCTTACACAAATTCCTCCTGTTCCCTGAGGCCCTAGAAGGCCCTTGTGACCTGTGAAACAAAGAATATCGATATTCATATCCTGCATGTCTATAGGAAAGACTCCTGCGCTTTGAGAGGCATCTACGATAAATATTAGATTGTGTTTCTTAGCTATGGAACCTATTTTTTTCACATCTAAGACATTTCCAACTAAATTTGATGCATGAGTACAAACTATAGCCTTTGTGTTTTCTTTTATTAATTTTTCAAAATCATTGTAATCTATATTTCCATTTTCATCACAATCTACAATAGATAATTCCATTCCTTTAGCTTGTAAATCGTATAAAGGACGAAGTACAGAGTTGTGCTCAAGGGCAGTTGTTATGGCATGATCACCACTACTTAATATTCCCTTTATGGCAGTATTTAAACTTTCTGTTGAGTTGCAAGTAAAAGCAACGCGTGATGGATTTTGTAAATTAAATAAATCTGAAAGTTTTTCTCTAGTATCGTAAATCACTCTCGATGCATCTAAAGCAGCACTAGTAGCTCCACGACCTGCATTTCCCATATGACTCATAGCTGCAACTACTGCATCTATAACACATTGAGGTTTTTTCATAGTTGTGGCTGCATTATCTAAATATATCATTTTTTCACCTTTTCCTTTAATCTATATTATTAGCAAGTTTTGGTTCATTTGAAAAGAATTCTCTGATGAATTTAATAAATTTTAAAGCCGATTTTGATATATACATTTCTTTATTTCTCACTATATATAAATTTCTATACATACTCATCTCTTCAAAATCAAATGATAATACCTTTTGATCTTTTATAAAATCCTCTGCTGCCAAATTTGACATGATAGAAATTCCCATGTTATTTTGCACAGATCTTTTGATTGCTTCTACAGAATTTAATGTGGCTATAACATTTAAGTTTTTACTATCAAAATTATGAGCATTTAAAATTTCTTTTATTTCTTTTCTCGTTCCTGAACCTTCTTCTCTCATGATTATTGGTTCCTTTAATAAATCATTTATATGAAAACCTTGCGATTTCATTTTCAAATATTTCTCATTTACAGGAGTTATTATTACAAGTTTATCTTTGAAAAATGGTTCAAATACTAAATTTGAATGTTCAACTTTTGTCCCCACTAAGCCAACTTCCACTTCTTTGTTTATAATTTTATCAATAACTTCACAAGAATCCCCTGGTAATATTTTGAATTCTACATTATTTTTTCTTCTGTATCTTGGTAAAACATATGGCAGTATATATTGCTCTGGAATGCTTGATGCTCCAATAGTTAATAAATTATTATCTTCTGTTTTAACATGGAATTCTTGAAATATACTCTCTTGCAGGCGAAGTATTTGTTTTGCATAAGTGTATAATTTTTTTCCGTCTTCTGTTGGATGAACATCCTTTGTTGTTCTAACAAGAAGTTGCGTTTTTAATTCTTTTTCTAGTAAAGAAATATGAGAAGATATTGTTGGCTGTGTCAAAAATAATTTGTTTGCAGCCTGTGAGAAACTTCTACTTTCTATAATTAATACTAATGATTCTAGTTGTTTTAAATTCATCTTAATACCCCACCCTTTCACTTTCTGTGCCGTTTTTTCTAGTTATTTTCATATTATCCAAGTACTCCAGCATTGGTTTAGCACTTTTTCTAGAAGTATTTAGGGCATCTCTCAGTTGAGATATGGTTATTAAATTATCTTGTGCTAATTTTTCTTTAACTAGAATTTCTACTTTGTCCATTAATGATTTTAAAGTAAACATTTCATCGTTTATTTTTACGATTTTTTCTTCATCTACTAAAACATTAAGCACATCTCTCACTATATTTTCTTCTTCATTGAAGTCAATTTCACTAAGTCTTACAAAATCATAGGCTGCTTTTTCATAAGTATTTACAAGTTTTTTCTCTATGTTTTTAAATGTTTTGTCTTTATTTATTTCAAAACTACTTAAACTTAAATATTCTTTGTATTTTTTTATTTCATCTTCACAGATAAATTTATAAATAATTTGGTCGAATACATTTTGCTTTATTTTTGGATATAATTTAGTTTTAAGTAGTGATTTTCCAACTCCAAATTTATAGGGATTTTCTTTGTGGAAGTTTTCTATAAATTCCAGTGTTTCTCTTTTTAAGCGATTTTCTTCACTGATGTGATATACATAAACATCCTTTTTCATTTCATAAGTTAAAATTAAATTTTCCCCTTTTAACTCATTTATACAATCATCTACCTCTTCCATACTCATTCCTGTAAGTTTAGCAATTTCTTTTATAGTTATCATTTCAGGGTGTTTCTTAACTAATAATTCAACTATATCTGTATGTGAGCCTTCTTCTTTTCTTTTTATCTCTTCCAATTGTTCTTTGTTAAAAGGTGTTTTCTTACTTGGATTGGCATCAAGTATAACTCCTCCACCAACTGTCTCTAATGGTGAATAGAAACGAACTATAAATTTGTCTCCCCTTCTTACAGCAATTTCTTCTTCAAGTCTTAACTGTGCATAGCAACTTTCTCCTGGACCTACTTCCTTCACATCAAGTAAAACTGCTCTACATAAAATTTCCGAAGTTCCAGTAAATAAATGAAGTCTACATCTATTTTGTAAAATTCTCTGTGATGATTCTAAAACATTTAATTTAACATCTAGCATCATGGTATTTTCCATGGAATGAGGTGGCGCTAAAACGTAACCTCTTTTTATCTCATCTTTTTTTAGATTTGATATATTTATGGCACTTCTTTGTCCTGCATAACACTCTTTTACATCTTTACCATGAACTTGAATACTTCTTATTTTGGCTTTTTTACCTGTAGGATAAAGTTCCAGTTCATCATCTTTTTTAATAGTTCCAGAAATTAAAGTTCCTGTAATTATTGTTCCAAATCCTGAGATACTAAATGATCTATCAATTGGCAGTCTTGAAATAGTATTTATATCCTTTGGTGTAACTTCATCCTTTGTCATGTGAACTATTTCTTTTACAAGATTATCTATTCCGTCCCCTGTCACGGCTGAAACTTCTATAATATTGGCTTTTTCAAATACTGAACCCACAAGTTCTTCTTTGATTTCTTCCTTTACCATTTCACGCCACTCATCATCTACTAAATCACATTTATTTAAGACCACAATACTCTTTTCAACGCCAAGTTGACTCATAATATCAACGTGTTCTCGAGTTTGTGGCATCATTCCCTCATCTGCTGCAACAACAAGCATAACTAAGTCCATTCCTATGACACCTGCTAACATGTTGTTTACAAATTTTTCATGACCTGGTACGTCTATTATTCCGGCTCTATCTCCTGATGGTAAATCAAAATATGTAAATCCTAAATCTATAGTAATTCCTCTTCTTTTTTCCTCTTCCCATCTGTCCGTTTCTTTGCCAGTTAAAGCCCTGATTAAAGCAGTTTTACCATGGTCTATATGTCCCGCTGTTCCTATTATAATATTTTTCATTGCTAAATCTTTCCCCTCTTGTTTGCTCATTTAATGAAGATTATTTAATATATAATTTGATTAAGAATTGGTCTACAAATTCATAAGAATTTATCAACAAATCACCAACAATTGGTTAACAAATTGTTAACCAATTATCTGTAATTTATTTTAAAATATCTATAAGTTTTTGAGCCAGTATATCTATTTCATCTTCTAAAACAGTCCTCATATCAAGAATTAATTTTTCTTCACTTATTCTTCCTACAACTGGATTTTTACCAGCTCTAAGTTTTGCTTCTAAAGATTGTGTTGAGATATTTTTAGGCATTATAGTTACAGATTTACTTTTTATTCTTTCAGCAGGAAGTGAACCTCCTCCTATTTGCGAAAATGTATCTTCTACATTTATATCTGCCACATTCTCTAGATTTTCTATTTTATTAAATAAAGCATTTGCATTTTTTTCTATTTCTTTTAAATCTTTTGTAATAAGAGAAAGTACTGGAATATTTTTTATGGCATCTTCTTCGTTTAAATACTCATGGAAAATCATCTCTAATATTGTTGCTGTAAATTTATCTATTCTAAATGCTCTCGTAAGAGGATTTTTCTTCATTTTATCTATGTATTTTTTCTTACCTACGATAATTCCTGCTTGAGGTCCTCCAAGTAGTTTGTCTCCTGAGAAGGAAACCACATCAACACCTGCTTTTATAGAGTCCTGTACTGTAGGCTCGTATTCCAAGCCATATTCGCTAAGATCAATTAAAACTCCACTTCCGATATCTTCTATAACCGGAATGTCTTTTTCTCTTCCAAGTTTACAAAGTTCTTCTATAGATACGCTTTCTGTAAATCCAAGTATTTTAAAATTACTTGTATGTACTTTTAAAAATGCTCCTGTATTTTCACTTATAGCATCTTCATAGTCTTCCAAATGAGTTTTATTTGTTGTTCCTATTTCAACTAAGTGAGCATTGGAACTTTTCATAACATCAGGAATTCTAAATTTACCGCCAACTTCCACAAGTTCTCCTCTTGATACAATAACTTCCTTTTCTGCTGCCATGGAAGACAATACAAGCATTACTGCTGCTGCATTGTTATTAACTGCCATTGCTGCCTCAGCACCTGTTATTTTGCAAATTAGTTTTTCAAAATGTGAGTAACGCTCTCCCCTTCTACCTTCTTCTAAGTTGTACTCCAGATTTGAATAACTAGTAACTACTTCACTTAAGTAGTCAGCATGTTTTTTTGAAATTATTGCCCTTCCAAGATTTGTGTGAAGTATTGTTCCTGTACCATTTATAACTTTTTTTATGTTATATGAATAAACTTTTTCAGTGCTTATTTTTATATTTTCTATAAGATTATTTATCTTTTCTTCTATTAAATTAACATCATCATTTTCTTTTATAAAATTTCTAAGTTTATCTATTTCTTCACGTATAACATCAACTACCACATCTCTGTGATGATTTTCTATTAACGTTACTATATCTGGATTTTCAAGTAGTACATCCACCTTTGGAATGCTTCTATATAGCATATTTTTATTCATATTCTTCTCCCTTTTTCAGTTGAAATAATTCAAATTATTTCAATTTACTTTATACTCCCTTGATATAAATTTTATAAACTTTTTAGTACTATACTTTTTTCTTGTTTTTCTAGCACTCTTCCTATTACTGCCACTTTTGTATCCATATTTTTATTTTCAAAATCTTTCATTATATTCTCAACTTCACTTTCTGCTAGAGTTATTAAAAGTCCTCCAGAAGTTTGTGGATCATACATAAGATCTAAGTAACATTCTTCTATATTGCAACT
Organism: Bacilli bacterium; assembly: GCA_051872415.1. GTDB lineage: Bacteria > Bacillota_I > Bacilli_A > RF39 > UBA660 > UMGS1449. The sequence continues at coordinate 8,237 of JBJEDW010000010.1, read as the reverse complement.
TTCAACATCTCCTGAAATATAGTCCTTGTTGTTATATGTTCCAGCTGGTACAAGTCCCATTTTAGCCATTTCTAAAGCACCATCAATATATGGAACTTTATTTACATCTATTTCAAATGTAACTTTAGAACTTGCAGCCATTTCCATAGCATGACCTGCAAGACCAAATCCAGTTATATCTGTACAAGCACTTATAGGATAGTTTTCAATTACTTCTTTGGCTTTTTTATTAAGAGAAGTCATAACTGTTACAACTTCATCTATTTGTGATTTTTCTGCCATCTCAGCTTTTATAGCAGTATTTATAAGGCCACTTCCTACTTGTTTTGTAATAATTATTACATCACCTGGTTGTGAGCCGTAATTTTTAAATATTTTATTTGGATTTACAAAACCTGTAACACTTAATCCATACTTTGGTTCATCATCTTGGATAGAGTGTCCGCCAGCAAGTATTGCACCTGCTTCTAAAACTTTTGATGCTCCACCTTCTAAGATTCTTCCAAGTATTTTAGGATCTAAGCAACTTGGAAATCCTACTATATTTAAAGCAGTTCTTGGTTCTCCTCCCATGGCATAAACGTCACTTAAAGAGTTTGCTGCTGCTATTTGTCCAAATAAATATGGATCATCTACAACTGGCGTGAAAAAGTCCAGTGTTTGAATAAGTGCAAGCTCATCATTTACTTTGTAAATTGCTGCATCATCACTTGTTTCCACACCTACTAATAAATTTTCATCATGAAATTTCGGTAAATTGCCCAAAACTTGAGCAAGGGTCCCAGGACCTATTTTAGCCGCTCAGCCTGCTGTTTTTGTCATATGTGTTAACTTTATATCTTCAGTCATTATATTTGCTTCCTTTTTTATATTATTTAATTTTTAGTACTTTACTTATAGAAATATTTTATAATAAATTTTTCTTCTTGCACACTCTATTATGCCAAATAGATTTATTTTATTGAAAAAATTTATAAATAAATACAGCATTTATTGAGTAATTGCTGTAAAAATTTGTTTTACAGCTTAATTTGTATATAGTAGTGTTTTTCTTTTCTCCGATTATATTCGCTTTTTATTGAAAAACTTTTTGTTACATAATATAATTCTATATAAGAAGATAATTTGATAAGAAATTGTAATACAAATTCATTACCATTTATTAACCAATGGTTAACAAATTATAGACAATTTATTATATATTTTTACATATAAGGAGATGAAAAAGTGAAAATAGTAAGTTTTTTCAATGTAAAAGGTGGAGTTGGTAAAACTACTCTAACTATTTTAAGTGCCATAGCACTTAGCAAAGAGGGCTCTAAAGTTTTAATCATAGATGCAGATACTCAAGCAAACTTAACTCAGTTTTTATATAAAGTTTCACATAATGATAAAACCATGTTTGATGGACTGGCTGACAATATATCAGCAGAAGATCTTATTATAAAATCACCTTGTGAAAGATACAAAAACATCGACATTATCCCATCAGATTTATCTTTATCTGTTTTATCTGAGTATTTAACTACTAAAACAAATCGTGAAAAATCTGTTTGGAGATGGTTTAAAAATAATGTGGAAAGTCTAAAAGATTACGATTACATATTTATTGATTTATCTCCTTCTTATGATTTAATTGCTAGAAACTTCATGTTATGCTCCGATTCAATCATAACTCCAATAGCATATCAAGATATTGCAAGTATAAGGGGATGCGAGTTATTTTATCTAAAATACAATCAAGATTTAGAAGATATGGAAATGGAAAACACTGCAAAAAGAGCTGTTGTAATAAATTCTTATACTTCTAGAAAATTATCAACTGGAGATATTTTTTGGGATAAATTAAATGAATTTGATCATATCAAAAAGGATTTAATTAATGCAAAAATATCTGACACTACAGTTATAAAAAATGCCATACTTAACAAAATGGATATTGAAGATTACTGCAGAAAAATAAAAAAATCCCATAAAGTTAGGGACGAATTTAAAGAAGTGATAGAAGAATTAAAAGAAAAGGATGTGTTATAGTGGGTCTTGATAAATTTTTAAACGATGAAAAAGAAGAAGTTGTTTTAAGTAAAAAAAATTATAAATCTAAGGTCAATGAGATGGTGAAAAATACCTTCGAAAAAGAATCTTTAAATCTACTTAATATGGAAAGTGAAGAAGTTAGCACTAAAAAAGTTCCTATGAGTATTTATTTTAATAAAGAAGATTTAGATTTATTAAAGGCTATAGCATTTGAAAAAAATACAACTGTCAATAAAATTCTTATGAGTATTATAAAAGAGCCTCTTGGAGTTACTAGAAATAATCTACCAGATAGTTTTGATGTAACTGAAAAGGCTGCTCAATACGAAGTTAAAAGTAAAAAGAGAAATAAATAAGAGGACAATGGCCAATGGTGTTACATTAATGCAATACTAATGGCTATTATCCTCTATTTTTATATCTATTTGTTATACAAATTATTAATCATTTGTTATGCAATTCTACAACAATTTATCTACCAATTGTTAACTATTTATCGTGAATTTGTTGTAAATTTGTTTAGAATTTATTCTAAAACTATTAAAACTTTTAATTTTCTATTTCTAATTTCATCTTTTCTCTTTTTGCTCTAATTAAGGTACTTTTTGAAATACCAGTCATAAGTCCAACTTCTTTATAAGAATTCGTCTCAAGAAGTTTTAAAGCATGTGCAATTTGTTTTTTAGTAAACTTCTTAGGTCTTCCTTCTCTGTAGTCATCACTTTGTTTGGCCAACTCTTTTCCTGAAGAAGTCCTCTCCACAATCATGGATCTTTCAAACTGAGCAAAAGCCAAAAGACATGTGATAATTAAATCTCCCATAGGAGAATTTTCAATAAGCCCCATATTAAGTATATGTATGTTAATTTCTTTTTCTTGTAAATCTTTAATAACCTCTAATCCCTCTTTCGTACTTCTACACAGCCTATCTAACTTAGTTGTTACTAATGTGTCACCTTTTTTTAATTTACTTAAAATTTCATTAAATATTGGTCTTTCAGATTTAATTCCACTAATTTGTTCTTTATAAATAACTGCATTTTCATAACGAGTTAAAATCTCTCTTTCTTGTAAATCCAAAGAGTTATTTTCTAACTGACCTCTTGAACTAACTCTACAATATCCGTATATCATTTTTACCTCTCTATTTTTACTTTTAAATGCCTACAATTTTTGGCACTATGTTTTGGTTTCCCTTTCTTTCTCATAATAACTTAATCTCTCAAATTATGTCAATATGTATAAGTTTTGACACCACTTATTAAAAATTCACCTTATTATTTCTCTCCAAAAATTCCTTATATAAAAAAAGACTGATTCTTTTAAAATCAGTCTTCTTATTCCAATTTAATTTCTATTTTGTTTTTAGCAATCAGCCTCTTTTACTTGTATAACATAACTTAAAGTATTATCACCATTTTTAAAGTGAAGTGTTTTCTTTGTAGCTCTCTTGTCAATATTTCTGCAGTTTTTTAATGAATAAGTATTATATGGTGCAATTTCATTGCAAAGTTTATTTTCCATGTTTTGCAAAGCATCACCTGGATGTTTTCCGTCCACTTCATAAGTTGCTATTTCACTACCATAAAGTTCTTTAAAACTAATTATACGTTTCATTTATACTCCTCCTTATTGAACAATTTATATATAATTTCAATAAAAAATAAATAAAACCTTTTTTTCAACAATTTTTATT
>JBJEDW010000010.1:0-4404 GCA_051872415.1 Bacilli bacterium | reverse complement strand
AAAGTTTTATAATCTAGTAATTTTTCACTAGCATCTTTATACACATTATAATATTTATTCAATTTATCGTATATTGTTTTAAAATCAAAGGCTATTTGATTATGTTTTGAGAGAATTTTAAAATGAACATTTTCTTCTATTCTTATAGTTCTATCTTCTATACAAACTAAATGATTAATATCCTCAAGGATTTTTTCGTATTCACTTCTAGAACCACTTATATGCTTTTCTAACACATTTTCTTTAATATTCTTAATTATCATATGAGATGCTTCTTCTAGGTTGATGATTTTATCCATATTTACACCAAGCTCACTAAATGTATTGTAAAGCAAGTTAATACCCATCATGGTGTATGTTGCTGTATTAACTTCTCTAGAGTTACTTAAAGATAATTTTCTCTCAAATTCATATTTATTTTTTATAATCAAATATTCCAGTTCAAATGTTTCATCTGTAAAGTTTCTAAGTACATAAAGATATAAACTCTTTGAAAAACGTCTTAGTAAAGTTTCTCCTTTTTTAGAGTTACATAAAACATCTACTGCTTCCTTTCCAGCAGGTGTAAAGTTACTTATGGCATACCACACTATATTAGATCTATTTTTCACTGCAGTTTCTTGTATTTCTTCTTCTCCAGAAATAATTAAAGATGATTTATAGGTAAGTTTCCTAAGTGTTAAATTTTTAGTTCCTTTTACATTTTCATATCCTTCTGTAATGGCACGCATGTGATTTGATAGAGAATTTATTTTGTCACTACTTACTCTTGATACTTTTACCTCATCTAAAAATATTGGTAAATAAGTCTCATCAAAAGATTTAAGTAGTGCAAAATCTGTACATGCTGATAAGCTCATTGATGCATTTGTATTATTAAATAGTAATCTCAAAATAGTTAGAGCCTTACTTTTTCCACTTTTACTTTCACCTAAATCTTGCAGTATTGGTACATTATCTAAACTCGATTTTCTACCATAGGAATTTAACATATGAGCAACGCCTAGACCTAAAGTATTATATACATTTTCCTTGGAATTGAAATTAAATAGATACTTACATAATTCCTCTGCTTCATATTTATTTAATTCACTTATATTTGTAAAATCTATATTGTGAATAGAGTTTATGGCATATGTAGATGTATCAAAACTTCCATCTGCTTTTAGTATACCTTTATTGGTAATTAATACATTTTCTCCATCAATTTCTCTAATTCCACTAGTTGTATAAATTGAAATATCTTCTTTTATAAAGTAATTTATTATCCACTGCTGAAGTTTTATTAAATCATGTATTTTACCATAAAAAATATAATCTATCCCAAGATATCTTCTAAAAATCCTCACATCAGAAAAGCACTCTCTAGCATTTGCTTCTATTACTTCTTTTTTGCCCATATTTGATAAGAGAGTCAGTTTTATAATCTGATCTCCATTATCTTTATTTCTAAAAATTGTGGCATCTATTATTTGAAAGTTAGTTATATTTACTCTACTTTCTTTTATTTGATCATTTTCTATTTTACTTACTATTTGATAGATTCCATATTCATCTTGTTGAATAAGAGATTTATCAAGTATGTCTCGAGATTTTTTTAATACATTTATTAAATCTTCCACAGTTTTATTAGATTCTAGCCAGTCTGTAACATCTTTGTTTTTACCATCGCCGATTTTCTCAATACCTGGTAAGTCTATTATTCTAATACTTTTACAACATTTTTTAAGCTTTTCAACTACGAAGTTTTTAAACTCTTCTCCAGCCCTACCACTATCTGCTATAAAGGCTATTTTTGAATTTTTTAAATCTTCACTATAAGAATCTTGCCATTTTTTTGTGTAAATAGTTGTGGCACATAAATTAAGTTTTTTTAAAGTTTCAACATCCTTTTCACCTTCCACAAAGAATATCCAGCTGTCTTTTAAGATTGCTTTTTTAACTTGCGGTAAATTATAAAGAACTTTTTCACATTCTTCAAAATCTCTAGATTCTCCATATTTAAATCCATTGTCAGTTTCAATTAATGATTTTGTTGTAAAGTACTTCTTACCAGTAAAATTTTTATATTTTGTCTTACAATATACTGGTTTTGACTCTTCATCAAAATAAACATATATGTCTTCTAAGTTGTAAACTTCATTATTTCTTTTTAAAGTAGAGTTATTCTTTCTTATGAAATTTTCAAAACTTAAAAGTTTATTATGAGAATTCTTGCTATTATACTTTAAATCTTTTCCAAGTATCTCATAGGCTTTTTTAAGAGCTGTTATATTATCAACTTTGTCCATATGACGAATAAAGTTAATAATATCCCCTGTAGCCTCACATCCAAAGCAATGATAAATTGCCTTGCCTCCTATTTCTTTAATTCTCAGGCTTGGTGTTTTATCATTGTGAAATACACATTTTGCATAGTAACCTGAATTATCTTTTTTGAAAGATATTTGATAACTTTCCATAACTGTTTTTAAACTTTCAAGAGAACTTATCTCCCCCATTGCCAATTTAAAAGCATTTTTATCTTCCATAAAAAGCATCACCCACCTTTTGTATAAGAGTAGGCATTTGTGATATAATATAGCTATATTGCAATTAAATAACCTCCTTTTAGGGAGGGCTAAAGTCTCTTGTTCGCCAAAACAGAAGAGACTTTTTTTATGCCCAAATTTATTTTTTATATCTGAAAAATATGAAAACATTATATCATAAATAAATTTAAAAAGTTAACTTCACCTTCTCTTATCTATGTATTGTTTTTCTTTTAAGTTTTAATAGAAGTGTAAAATATTTAGTTTTGATATAGTTTTCTAATATGTTTTCAAATATAACTATAATGTAACATGTGAGTAATATATATTACATAAAAAATTATTATGAACATTTTTCATAGAAAAATTCTCTTCACTTTCGTAATTAAATCCCTAAAAAAATTTGTTACTTTATTAATAAAAAAACTGATGAGAATAATCTCACCAGTTTCTTTGAATATATCTTAAACTTTAGCAACATACTCGTAAGGTAATGGAACGATCTTACCTGGAGTTTGTATGTCATGAAGTTGAGATAAAGTATCTTTAACTATATTGTATTGCATTTCTCTATTGTTTGGTTCACCTGCATTAGCACCCATTGGAACTAGTGGAGCAACTGCTCTTGGAGTTCCAGTTTGACGTACTACTGGTGGAAGAGCTGCTATTATTATTGTTGGTATACCAGCTTCTTCAATCGCTCTCTGCACTAAAACTGCAGAGCGGTGGCAAGTACCTCAGCCAGCTGTAAGTAAAACGCCGTCCACGCCTTCTTCTTTTAATATTCTAGCTATTTCTGGACCTGTTTCTTCTTTGAATTTTTGTTGGTTTCCACCACCACCCATAAATCCTATGTGTACTGGTGCTACTGAACCTATAAACCCTTCAGCTGCAAGTTCATGTATTCTATCTATTGGGAACATACAGTTTATATCTTTATTAACGTCCCCATTGTCGTATCCTCCGTGAGATACCATAAGTTCATTAGATGGCATAGAATCAGTTACTATTCTGAAACTGAAATCTCCAGCTAAGTTGAAACGTTTATCGTCTTTGTGATGTACACCAGCTGCAGTAGCAAGAGCTATTCTCATCTCGCTTAAAGGCTTAGTAACAGGAGCCCAAACTGAAGGTGGTGTTATTGGAACGAATATTTCTGATTGCATCCCTTTAACTACTGTTAAACTCATCTTTTTTCCCCCTTTTTATTTTGTACTCAAATATTTTGAGTAAGAATCTATTTATTAGACATTTCGTTTATTTTTTTATTTCTAGTCATTAAATTAGATATATATTTATCATTTGTCTCTGGTCCCAGTTGTTCAACAAAGCTCATGTTAAATCCAACTTCTTGACCTACTTTAATTTCATAATCAGTAATTAGCATTCTCATAGGAACTTTTAAATATCCTAGACGTCCCTTTAGATCGATGCTTACGCATCCATCGTGAACTTCTACAATAACCCCTTCCATATAAAGAATTCTATCACCATATTTTAAATTATTTTCATTCATTTTGTGTCAATCTTTCTTAGCTATATTTTTCTTTACGCTTTTGAGACATTGGAAGAGAAGTTTCGTTTTCTACTAACTCAACTGGTTTTCCTGTAACATTAGATATTAATTCTATGTTATTGTCTTTTACGTTTGGATTCCACTTCTTCTCAGGAGCTTTAACTGCTTCTCCAGCCATTTCAGCTTTTAACATGTATAATGCTCTTATAGCATCTTCATGGCATAAAGTATTGCATCCTAATACTTCGTTTTCTATACCTGCTTCTGATTTGTTGTTGTCTACCATGTGAGTCATATATTTATTACCAACAACTAGAGCACCTTGAACAGCACAGAAACTCATACCAACTACTGGTA
>JBJEDW010000009.1:0-3757 GCA_051872415.1 Bacilli bacterium | reverse complement strand
TATACAAAAACTAAAAGTCAATAATTCGGTCAAACATTTGTTCTTTTTTTATTTTGTGTTTTTATTACATTAGTTAGTATGACTTTCCTATTATATAAAAACAAAACTACATAAATAATAGTTTCATTTTTTTAAAACTCTTTTACTTTTGATACTTTATCTACTTCTTTTACAGCACTTACATATAAAACAATAATAAATCCAATAAAAATTATTAAAAACCAAAAAGTTTCAATCATTAAACAAAAGTTATAAATCGTATGAAGAAGTGCAGGCACGATTATACTTAAAATCATAAAAAGATTATGTTTTATTTTATTTTTCTTTTCCCACATTTTAGCAAGTCCTAAATAATAACCCATGAATACCCCAAAGGCAGCATGACCTGGAACAGAAAAAATAGCTCGATAAATTCCTAAAGTAAATCCTCCTTCAATGACATAAAAAATGTTTTCTATAAGTGCAAATCCTAAGGCTACAAAGGCAGAATAAACAATTATGTCATATAACTGATCAAAATCTTTATGATTATAACCAATAAATCTTATCATTAACCATTTTGAAAATTCTTCTACTAAAGCTATTTCTATAAAAATAAGAAAGAATAATTCTAAAAGATTAAATTTATTATAATTATCCGAAAGATAAAGATCTGGAATTATAGCAGTCATAAAAATATTTATAACAATTACTAAAACTGATGCTAAAAAGCCAGAAAAGAAAAGTCCTATAAGAAGTGATTTAGGTTCTTTAACACTATCTTTTTTGTAAATATATAATCCTAGTAAAACCACTGGTATTATAGATATAAATAATAATATTAATGTCATAACTATCATCCCCTAGTATTATTTTATCACATTATACTAGAAAAACATAAAAAAGGATAACAAAAAATGTTACCCTTTACATCTAAGTATTATTTTACTAACTTTGTACTATACCAGTGATAAGCACCATCTGTTTTTTTGAATGTGTGTTGATAAGTATTAAATTTATCAAGATTATTATCAAAATAATTTTCTTTTACTTTTTCTTTGGTAATTGAATCATCACAATCATTAGAACAAGAATAAATATAATCTTTTGAATCACGTGAATTAGTTAAATAAAAACCATTTAATCCATAAATTAAAAATCCAACTTTTTCTGTAACAATAAGTTCATCATTACTTTCAGCTTTATACTCTACTACTTTACTATATTTATAGAATTGATTATCATAAGAAGAAGTTCCTATATCAACATAATAATTATCCAATAACTTATAAATAGAATTATTTTGACTTCTTGTAGCCATATCACCATCAACTAAATCTTCATCATCAACATAGTATAATGTTTTTAATGTATCAACAAGAACATCTTTTTCAAGATACATAGTTTCTCCACCAATTTCTTTAATTTCTTCTTCTGAAAGGTCTTTATATTGATCATCTACTGGTAAACCTTTACTATATGGTAAAAACTTATCATCACTTATTAAGTTAATTGCATAACTAGAATATACTTGTTTATCTACATTTTCTATTGTAGTTTCATTTTCACTATTAGTATAAGCATCTGCATATGTTTTACTAGGAGCTAATTCCCTTTTATCAAATGGAACCATTTCTACTAATTTATCAACCTCTTCTTCAGTAATAGATAATGTTTCTTCTGGTTTGCATGTTTCTTCTGCATTAAGCTTATCATAACAAATATAACCAACTGCTCCGAGTAAAAGCACTGATAATATAACAACCAAAACAATTAATCCTGTACAACTTTTTTTCTCATCTTTCATATTACCGCTCCTTCCTTTCAAGTATATTATAACAAGTAAAAATCATTACAACAATAAATAATTTATTTAAAAATGCAAACTTTACAATAAAAAAACGTGAATATCTTCATTCACATTTTTTTATTTAAATATGTTGTTTTTCTTTTAGTGTTACATTCTTAGCTTGAAAGCCTTTACTAGTTTCTATAAGATCAAATTCCACTAATTGATCTTGGGAAAGAGTTTTATAACCTTCTCTATTTATAGCAGAATAATGAACAAATATATCTTCCATATCGCCATTATCCAAAAAACCATACCCCTTTGCATCGTTAAACCACTTTACTTTTTTTACCATTTTTTACCTCACTTTCTTTTTACTTTCAACTGCATTAAAAATATAACATAGAAACTATAAGAAAATTGTCAAAAAATGCTGAAGAATTGTTTTTTTGTGCTTTTGCGCTTATACCCCATTATACAAACATAGTTTTTTCAATGTTTCTCCGTATAAATAAAAAGAAAAGTCTTAATTTTTATGAAATTTAAGTAATAACAAAATAAAACGGGCAAAATCTAAAGAAGATTTAATCGTTTAAAATACTATAGTCTTAAGAAACTACTTACTAATTTTTTTATCTTTTCTAGTTAAACATAAAACTGTATAAATATTTAAAAACAAATAACCAAAGAGAATAATAATGTAATAATATAACACATAACTAGGATAAATTAAATTACTAAAATAAAAAGTTACCAAAATACACACTAAAGCAAAAAATATTATATATATAATAGGAAATAAAATTGATGATTTTTTCATATCCAGTTTGATAAATAAAATAGACATTATAGCAATAAATATTGTGTTAAAAGCTAAAAACGAGCAAAAACCAATGCCTTGAGAACCAATAATATAAAAATCAGCTATTTTTTCAGCAGTTCTAATGACAAAATACTGTAAAAGAAAAGTTATCAAAAAACAAATATAATATAAAATTAAATATACTTTCTTACTTTCCATAACTAAAAGCTCCTTTTTCATATATTTCTATTAAATTAGAAATGATTATTAAAATAGACTCTCTATTTATATTATTTTGATATTTAATAAAATAAACTGCAGATAAATCTCTAAAGTATTTATCTTCTAAATTAAGTTCATAATCATAATAATAATTTTTCATTATTTCATCAATTTGAATAGAACCTGCTAAAACCAAATAACTAAAATTATACTCTTCTTTTTGTTTTTCATTTAAATTACAAGACTTTTCAGCTTTTTCAAAAAAATTAAAAAAAACAGAATTTTCATCATTAGCTCTAACCATTTGATTGTAGTAATCTTGATATGTAACTTTTCCCTTAAAATCAGTTTTTTCATAGTAATCAATTAATTCTTTAATAAATGTAGTACAAGTATTGTTTTCCATAGTAGCAAGTTTTTCTTTATATGAATTCAATTTCTGAGCACGAATCAAATCAGAATCACTTTCAAATATTTCAAAACTATCTTCATGATTAGATCCAGTATAAATAATAAGTCCTACAACCAAAACCACATAAAAAATAAAAGCTCCAAATAACATTAATTTTATCTTTTCTCTCAAAATATATACCTCCTATTCTACGAATATAGTATCATATATGATTTTGAAAAACAAGTTTTGTTAAATTGCTTGTAGAATAAAAAAGTAAATTGACAACTTCTAGTAAATAAGCAAAATAAAAACCCTATAAAATAAGGGTATTTTCGCTTCTATGGTGGCTCCAGTTGGAATCGAACCAACGACACCAGGATTTTCAGTCCTGTGCTCTACCGACTGAGCTATGAAGCCTAAAAAAATTGGCGGTTCCGACGGGACTTGAACCCGCGATCTCCTGCGTGACAGGCAGGCGTGATAACCACTACACCACGGAACCATGGTTGCGGAGATAGGATTTGAACCTACGACCTTCGGGTTATGAGCCCGACGAGCTGACCAGACTGCT
>JBJEDW010000008.1:0-3762 GCA_051872415.1 Bacilli bacterium | reverse complement strand
ACAAGTAATGTTCTTCAAATATTTTATTTTATAAATATGATAGTAAAGATACTTTGTTATGTGGTACCTGCGATACTTATATTAATGCTTTCTATTGATATATTTAAAATAGTAATGAGCGGAGAAGATAATGTAATAAAAACTAATATGAGAATGATAGTAAAGAGAATAATCTTTGCAGTAGCAATATTTTTTGTACCAATGATAGTAAATATAGCATTTGGACTTCTCGGAGATATGCAGGTAAGTGCAGCAGATTGTTATAATAATGCAACACCTTCTAAAATAGAGAAAATAAAATCAGATGAAGAGAGTGAATATAAAGCATATAAAGCTGAAAAAAAGGAAGAAAAAGATACAGGAATAAAAAAAGAAAAAGAAGAAGAGAAAAAAAAGATTAAAGAAAATGCTGCGAAAGCAAACGCTACAGTTGGAAGAACTAAAATTGATCCTAATGCTAGTGCTAGTGAAAAAATAGCTCAATCAGCTGAAATTTTGGCTTGGCCTAAAGGAACTAAAAAAAGTATTACTGAAAAAAATTATCCTCGTAATAAGAAATTTACTTCTTGGTCTCAACTTACAAAAGGACATCCTACTAAAGGTTTTCAAGAAGCCTATGATAAAGTAAGACCTGATCATTGGGATATTTTTAAGTTAAAATGGGGTAATGGTCCAAGTTTGGGAGCTTCTTGTGATGTTTTTGCAGGGACAGTTGTTAGATATAGTGGCTATGATACAGAAATGCCTTTTGGAGTAGGTAGTCAAAGAAAGCGCCTTGCAAGTAGTAAAAAATGGAAAAAAGTTAGTACTGCTAAACGTGGAGATTTTTGTAGTGCACCTTATCATAGTAAAATATATTTAGGAAATGGTCTAATTGCTGAAGCACACTATGGCGGACAAAGTATCGGAGGTAGAGAGTTTGGACACATAGAAAAAGGTAGTTGTAAAGGTAAAGATTTCACGATTTATAGAGCAGTTGGCTAACAAAATTATTTATTGAAACTAAGAAGGTATTTTAGGCTATTAAATTAGGCTTATAAATCTTCTTTTCTTATACTTAAAACAATTCCTAAAAGAATCATATAGGAAATTAAACTACTACCACCATAAGAAATAAATGGAAGTGTTATTCCAGTAATAGGCATTAAGCCTATTGTCATTGAAATATTTTGAATTTGTTGGTAAATAAGTGCGCCAGCAGTTCCAGATATAATATATTTAAAACCCTTTGTTTTAGTGTTAGTTTTAATAATTAAAACATCAAACCAAATGATAGTAAGTATTAGAATAAGCATTCCAATTAGTCCATAGATTGATGCAAATGATGAAAAAATAAAGTCTGTATGACCTTCTGGGAAGTAAAGTAAAATATTACTTATTCCATGTCCAAAGTATCCACTTGATCCTATTGAGATAAGAGAATTTTCTAATTGCATTCCGGAAGATGATTGCCAATCAAATATTCTGTCAAATCTATAAAACATACTATTTCCAAATATTTTGATAAATAAATCTGTTTTGAAAATATAAAGATAGAATAAGATTAAAGAAGTTATAAAAATTAAACCAAATAAAATTAAAAACCATCTGTACCTAAGTTTTGAAGTAAATAGCATAACTATAGTAATTAAAAAATAGATTAAAACTGCTCCAGTATCTGGTTCTAGAAAAGTAATAATTGATGGTATCAAAGTAGTAATAAATACTTTTATAATAAGAATTATTTCATCTTTTGTGTTATTAATTTTTTGTTTATCTATGATTTTTGCTAAATAAAGGATTAAACCTATTTTCATAAATTCACTAGGTTGAAAAGTCCCAATTAAAGGTACTTTAAACCATGCTTTTGCACCATTTGCTTCTACTCCAATTATTAAGACTAAAATTAATAATAAGACATTAATTAAGTAAATAGGAAAAGCATATTTTAAAAGTTTTTCTGGTTTTATTTTTAAGAGAATTAATATTATAGCTATTCCAATTAAATAAAAAATAGTTTGTCTGATTACTAAACTATAAGTATTTTCAGATAAAAAAGATGTAAAGCTATAGATAGAATTAATACTTATTATAAAAAAAATTAATAGTATATAGATAAATGATTTATTTGTTTTCATAGTATTAGTATATCTTTTTTAGAATTTTTTAATCCTCTAAACATAAAATATAGTAATAAAAGGAGGAAATATGGATAAGAAGCCAGAAATATTTAAACCGGAAATAGGTAATGTCAATAATAATAAAAAAGCATATTATTCTTTTTTAGAAGATAGACTTGATATTAAAACAGATGATTATGAAGAAAATGATGATGTAATTAGTTTTATGAATAAACTTGCAAAAAGTGGATCTTATATTTTTAATAAGGATGTAGTAATTGTAACAAAGGATAAAAGATACGAAACTAGGATTGCTGGTAAACTTGGAGATAGAATTGTTACTTTAGATAATGACTCTATTAGAATTGATGATATTATAAAAATATATGAAAAGAAGTAATATAGATAGATTCTTTTCAAAAAAAAACTTCGTTTTGAAGTTTTTTTAAATACATGCAATGAAGACATCATCTAGACATTGTATTGCTCCAACACAATTTAAGTTTATTGTGAAGAATGAGTCTGTGGCTTCAAGTGTATCATCTACTTCTCTAAGTACTCTAAATGTAGCACAGCATCCTTCTACTGCTTCTACTCTAAAGATAGTACTTGTTCCTGTTTCATCTCCGACTGTCCATGGCATAGTCCAAAGTGTATTATTTGGACAAGTGTATAAAGTAATAGGTCTAGTGTTGAAGGCATTGTTATTGTTAATTCCTAAGAAAGGTCTATCACAAGAATTAATACCATCGTCTATACATTCTCCTTGTTTTTGAAGCTTTACAATTATGCAAAGTGTATCTCTTAAACAATCGCAATTATTGTTTCCACACATAATATTCCTCCTTTCTAAATACAATCTATAAATGTATCAGGTAAGCACCTAATTGCACATACACAGTTAGTATTTACTATAATAAATGAATCTGTTTTAACATACGGAAAAGTACTTGTTGTATCTGGATTTGGTGCTAGCACTCTAAGAGTTGCAGTTTCATCTGTTACTCTTTCAACTCTAAAAACACTTGATGTTCCAGTAGAACCATTTAACGTATATGGTGCTTCAAATAAAGTGTTATTTGAAGTATATAAAGTTACTGGTCTAGTATTAAAAACAAATGTATTTGAATTACTTGCAAGCCCTAAGAAAGGTCTATCACATGTATTTGGAATATCATCAATTTTTTCTGCTTGGCATTGTAAAACATTAATAACTTCTAAAATTTTGTTAATGCAACAAGAGCTATTGTTCATATATAATCCACCCCTTTTTTCTTTCTAATATAAGATATTCGCTACATAACATTTGGTGCAGAGCTAATACCTATTTACTAAATAGTATGAAAAATAGTTTTAATTTTTGATAAATTATTGTATAATTATTTTAGGTGATTTTATGACTTATGAATATTTTATAATTTTTTTAGTTTTTATTATAGTTTTACTAGCAATAATTAAAATAAATAAAAAAGATGTAAAACTTGATATGAATAAATTAGTTGAGTATCTCGGTGGAAAAGATAATATACTTGATACAGAAGTTAATTTATCAAGATTTATTGTTACTTTAGAAGATATAGATAAAGTAGATAAAGATGCAATTGTAGGACTAGGGGCTAAGGGAATTGTTGAGATGGATAATCAATTAAAAATAATTTTAGGG
>JBJEDW010000007.1:0-3765 GCA_051872415.1 Bacilli bacterium | reverse complement strand
TTATAAAATAAGGGGTTAGGAGTTTTTTGTATCTCACAACTGTCAAATTCAGGATTATATCAAAAAAAAGCCTATAAATATAGTTAATGTTTATAAGCTTTTATTTTCTTTTATAAAATCTTCTGTTACTGTTTTATCTATTTCATCCATTATGTTTTCTTTATCTTTTTCGTCTATTATTTCTTCCCATTCATCTTCATTTTCATCTACTGCTATTCTTACTTTAGCATCTCCGACTATTTCTATTCCTAATTCTTTTCTTATATCATATTCTATTCTTCCGTCATGTATTTCTACTTTTGTACAAGTTGGTCCTCCTAAGCTTCTTACTATTACTTCGCTATCGTTGTTGATGTTACTTTCTCTTTTTTTAGTAACATTTAATAGTTCATCGTAGGAAATAGTTTGTTTTGAAACTATTGTTTTTGTATCGTTATCATACGAGTACCAAATGTTTATATCACATGTTCCTTTTACTCTGATTCTATCATTTTCTTTGAAACCTTCAAATTTATGATTTATTACCCAGCATCCTAATATAGTTGATGGAGCCTCTTCTGGTGTTAAAGAATAATGATTGGTAAAAGTTTTTTTTCCTTTTCCTAGTACTGTTTTAGTAACGATTTCTCTATAGTTTGCCACTTCATCACCCCTCTAGTTTAATTTATGCTTTTGCCCTTTGTTTGTTGATAAAAAAGAATATGTATTTTTTATTTTACATATTCTCCGTTTAAACTCCATGTTTTAGCATCAAGAATTTTTACATTTACTATTTTTCCTATTACACTTTCTGGAGCTTTTAAATTTACTAGTTTGTTGGTATCAGAGTATCCCATTAAAAATCCATCTTTATCACTTTTTGACTCTACTAAAACTGGAACTGTTTTGTTTTCTAACTTTTTATTGTTTTCTAAAGCATACTTATTTATTAAATCATTTAGTTTATATAATCTTTGTTCTTTTTCTTCAAGTGTTATTTCATCTTTCATTTTCTCTGCGGGTGTTCCTACTCTTTTTGAATAGATAAATGTGTACGCTAGGTCAAATTTACATTCGTTTACTAGGTCTAGAGTATCTTTGAATTGTTCTTCTGTTTCGTTTGGGAATCCTACTATTATGTCTGTTGAGATTGAAACATCTTTTATTTTGGCTTTTAGTTTATTGAAAAGGGTTAAATAGTCTTCTTTTGTGTATCTTCGACCCATTAATTTTAATATGTTTGTGTTTCCTGATTGCACTGGAAGGTGAATACTTGGCATAATGTTTGGATATTTGGCAATTATATCAATCATTTCATCTGTGAAGTCCCAAGGATGAGAGGTCATGAATCTAATTCTTGGAATGTTTGTTTGTGCTATGTCTTCTAGGAGGTTTGCCATGTTATAATTATCATTTCTATCTTTTCCATAGGCATTTACATTTTGTCCTAGTAAGGTTACTTCTTGATATCCTTCTTTTATTAGATTTTTAACTTCGTTTATGATGTCATCTTTGTTTCTGCTTCTTTGTTTTCCTCTGGTGTATGGCACTATGCAGTAGGTGCAGAATTTATCGCATCCATACATGATGTTAACAAATGCTTTGTATTTGCTTTGTCTTTCTGCTGGAAGATTCTCTATTATTTCTCCTTCAATACTTGGAGCTTCTATTTTTAGTTTTTTTTCTTTGAATGAGGATATTACTATGTCTTCTAAGTGATGAATGTTGTGTGTTCCTAAAACGAAATCCATCCATTTGTATTTGTTTTTTATTTCATTTGCTACGACTTCTTCTTGGGTCATACATCCTGCAATTCCTACAATTATGTCTTTTTTCGTTTGTTTTAAGTGTTTTATTCTTCCAAGCATACCAAATACTTTGTTATGAGCATTTTCTCTTATTGAACAGGTGTTTAACATGATTAAATCAGCTTCTTCAAAATCATTTACTTCTTGCATTCCTAGTTCTTTTAAGATTGCTTTCATGTTTTCACTATCATGTTCATTCATTTGACAACCATATGTTTTTAAGAAAAAAGTTTTATTTTTTAAAATTCCTTTGTTTTTTGGATTAGGTTGGTATTTTTTTGTTACTACTTCTTTATTAGTTCTTTTTCTTGCCTGTTTTAAATCTGGCATATTCATGTTAATCACTTCCTAGATATAGATTATACAAAAAAAAGATAAACTAATCAATAATTTATCCTTTTTATTTTGTATATATTATCCTTTTTATTTTGTATATATTACTTCTTTGTTTTTTAAAGTTATTTGTTTAATTTCTTTTGTTTTTGGTAATATTTCTATATAGAAAGTATCTTCTTTAATTGTTCCTCTAGAGTTTCTTTCTGAATATACTTTTAGTTCGTATGGATATCTAACTTCTACTGAATATAATGTTTTGTTTTCTTTTTTTATTGTTTCTTCTTGTATTATGTATTTTATTTGATCTTTGGTTAAATGAAAATCTTTACTTGTATCTAGTACGTAATCTTCTGGCAATAATTTATCTGAAAGAACTTCTTCTATATTTTTTAATACTTCTTGTTTTGTTTTTTCATTTTCAATGTGTATTATTCTTATTGTAATCATACTTATAATTAATGCTATTACTAGTATTATTGTTATTTGTTTAAATTTTTTTGATTTAATTATTTCTTTTAATCTTTGTTTATTCATATAAATTTCTCCTTGTATTAATATATAACATAAATAGGCAGATTTCTCTACCTATTTATTTTCTTTTAAACTTCCATATATCATATTATCAAGTGTTTTGATATCATTATTTTTTACTAATTGTTTTATTTCTTCTATATTGTTTGTCAACGCGTTTATTATTTTTGTTAATTTTGGAAGTAATTCTTTATCTTTTAAATTGTCTACAATTACTTCTAAATTATTCATTTTTGAGTAAACCCCATAATTATCATTCTTTATGTATTTTTCGTAAAGATTTTTAAATGAGACTAAATCAATATTATTAAATCTTTCGTCTTCAAGAATTTTTACTGTTGTATAAATATAGTTACTATTTATCGATCTATCTAATATTGTCTCACCATTTTTGTTTCTGATATTTGGAATAAAGTTTTTGTTTTTATGAATTTGTTTTATTATATCAATAACTTCTAGATATTTTTTTGTTACTAGTATATGTGCGAATGTGTCTCCATCTTTATTTTGATGGTTTACATTCCAGTCTTTTTTCTTCATGTGTTTCAAGACTAGTTCATAGTGATTTTTCTTTAATAAATAGCTTAAGATATCATCTTCGTTTTCATTTACTATGTTGATATCTGTGCTTCTTTTTCTTAAGATTTTATCTACTAATTCTAAATGTCCTTCATCTATAAGATTAAAAATCTGGGATGGTTCTTCTTCACACTTTTCTATTGCTTGTCTTTCATCATAAAACATTTTATTACACCTCTTTTTTTGCGTGACAATTACATATTTTAGCAAAGATAGAGATGTTTGTCAAATTTTTTGTTGTGTGTGTGTTTGCTTAATATTTATTGAATTTAGAAGGCTAATTTTATAAAATTCGTTTCCAACTTGTTCCCAAGAATTTTGGTAAAATTGCCAAATGCCTTACATTCCCTTATAAACATTGACATAAAAAAAGCGATAGGTCTTTCGACCTATCTTTCAGGGGGCAAACTTAAATCATGTACTCCTAAATTTAATTTTTAAATTTCTCTTTATTTTTTAAGAAAAAAACACAATATGTAATTTATTAAAATTTATCTAAAAATTATCCTTTGGGTAGTTGAATGGGTAGTTG
>JBJEDW010000006.1:0-21406 GCA_051872415.1 Bacilli bacterium | reverse complement strand
AAAATGTTTGCGATAATTATAGTATTCTAGATTTTAATAAGGTATATAATGATTATTCATTTCATCCCCCAAAAACTACAACATAGCGAAAAAAATAAAAAAAATTGGAGCTTCATTAGAGGTCAAACGATTAAAAGCAGAAAACATAATGCTAAGAAATAGAAATCATGAACTTTGAAATTTGATTTAAGAAACTTCATCCACAGAAAAAGTAGCAGTTAGCTACTTTTGTTTTTTGATTTTTCTTTCTTTCTTGGCTATGCAAGTGCCATCTGTTTTGTATATAGCTACACCAGAGATGTCGTTCAAACTTTGTAGATATCTAGACAATAAATTATCATTTGATACAAACTTTGGAATATCTTCTTCATCCATAATGGGATATTCATCACAAAAGTTAATCATGAATCCCTCAATAGTTTTGCTTATAGCACCGATATAATAAGTTCCGTTTGGATAAAAATAGACAATTCTATATCCATCGCCATGTTCATTATACCAATCTTTGTTTTGTTTAAAAGTCCTTAATTCATCAATGGAAATTTTCATAATAACATTCATTCCTTTCACTTCGTTAAAGGCATACATAATCATGAAAATATATGGTTATTTTCAGACTATCACCTTTTTAATTCATTATACTATAATTATTTTATTAATACACGATTTTTAAAATTTTTATTAATAGCTTTTACTAAAGCAGACATTGATGAAATATATTCTTCTGTCATTATGGGTAAACCATATTTAAATCTATCTTCTAGATTATATATTGAAATTATTCTTTCTTTATTATCATTAATGCTCAGTGGAGCTAATAATTCAGGTTTATTTCCTTTTTCAAAATATGTCATTAATGGAGTAGTAACAATTTGATTTTCATAATGATATCCACGCAATGATCTTTGAAGACTATCAATTTCTATTAATTCATTTATTTGTTTTGGTTTGCTATTAAAAATACTAATTAAAGAAAGTATTTCTTTATATGATTTTATTTCAGCAAGTCTTTCTTCAGGAGTGCACTCATATAAAGTAGAGTTTTCTGGTACGAGTTCGGACAGTTTTAATATAAATGATTCTAAATTATTAGTTGTATCAATTATTTTTTCTTGGTTGGCATGTTCTACTTCGTGCATTATAACTTGTAATATTGATAAATTTATATATAGATTCTTAGTTAAATCATCATTAATTTTTAATTGGTTATTTATATTTTGAATCATTAAATCTATGACATTTGAATATATTGTTATTGTTTTAGTATAGTTAGAATAAGAAGCAAGTTTTTTGCTTCTTATTTGTTGAACTTTCATATTGGAAATATATTCATTTAATTGTTTTTTAATTATTAATTGATCTAAGATTTTTTCTATGTCTTTTAAATCTAGTGTTTTGTTTAGTTGAGATTTGTCATATATTATTTTTAAAATATTTTCCATAGTAAATAATTTTCTACTTATATTTTATCTAATTTTTGATTATCTTGTCTTTTTTGTTGGTTCTTCAGTTAATACCATATTATTATCAGTGGTTTTTTGATTAACATATAGTGAAGCAAGTAGTTGAGCTTCTTCAGGACTTAGTTGTAATACTTCAACTAATTTATCCCATGGATTTTTCCAAGGATGATTTTTACTTTCGGAATCGTCCTTGTCTCTGCCCTCCCAGTTTGAATTAACATTATGATGACCATGTCCTTTAGTCCAATCATCAGAGTCATAAATATTTCCGTGGATATCACCATAGATTGAATATCCCTCATCGTTTGCACATTCTGGTGATTCAAGGTAATCAGCGTATGCTTGATAATCATAATTAAAATCAGCTAAAGTTTTTCTTGACATATTATCTCCTCCTTTTTCTTGGCTTAGTTTGAAAAGTAGAAAATTGTTCAACCACCACCTTTTTAGACTTTTGACAAAGGAACAATAACAATATGTGTGAAAAAGTATAATTAAAACCTATCTGCTAAGGTATTTCTTAGTGGTTAAGTTCCTCTTGACATAATATGGTATAGACTTTTCTTGTACTTGTCAAGTGCTTTATTTAAAAATTAATTAAATATGATGTAATTCTTTATAGGTAACTCAAGTTTGACAACGAAAACGTGCTTAGCCTTTTAGTATAAGGGGATAATGTGTTTTTTAGTTGTTGTGTATCAGAACATGTTTTCTATATAAATCAACATTATAAGTGTTTGATAAATCTTTAATAATATCATTGGTAAAACCTTGTATATATATCATGTTCTAAATTGTTGGTGCGATACTTCTTTTTACTTAGTATTTTATTTGCACTTGCTATGGTTTAAAGAGTAAGTTATGAAAATATAAAAAAACTAGAAAAAGCATAGGAATTTTATCTTCTACTTGCTAATAGTATAGTAGGAGGTATTTTTTATGGAAAAATTTTTAGATATTTATAATAAATATCGAGATTATATTTTATTTGTTTTATTATTTATCATCTTTTTAGGAGTACAAGCTTTTATTTTTTGGTATTTTTCTAATGATATCAATGATTTAAAGAGTACTTTTAAAGAAAAAACTGTAGAAGAAAAAGAAGAAAAAAATGAAACTAATCAATTTGTTGTAGATATTAAAGGAGAAGTTAAAAAACCTGGTGTTTATATTCTTGATGAAGGTAAGAGAGTTATCGATGTTGTTAAAAAGGCTGGAGGTTTTACTGCTTATGCTGATACTTCTGCAAATAATCTTAGTAAAAAGATAACAGATGAAATGGTTATAATTATTTATAGTGAAAATGAGATTGCTAATTATTTATCTACTAAAGAGAAAGAAAAAATATTAGAAGAGAAGTGCAAGAGTGATGTTATTGTTAATGACTCCTGTGTGGAATCTTCTTCTGAAAATGGAAATAGTAGTACTTCTAGTGATAATAATAGTAATAAAAACAGTGAAGAGTCTAGTTCTAGTGATAGTGAAAAAAAATTAGTTTCTTTAAATAATGCGAGCAAAGAAGAACTTATGACTTTGTCTGGAATCGGAGAAAGTAAAGCTTTAGCAATAATTGAATATCGAAATAAGAAAAAGTTTGAAACAATTGAAGAAATAAAAGAAGTTTCTGGAATAGGAGATGCTCTTTTTGAAAAGATTAAAGATAATATTACAATCTAAGTTTATTTATCTTTTTCTTTTTTTTATAGCAATTATTTCTTATTTTGTTGCAAGTAATTTAGAACATGTCAGTAGTTTTTCTGAATTTAAAGATGAAAAGTTTATTATAACTAATATTATTTTTAAAGATTATGGCATTCGTCTTGATTTGAAAGGAAAAGAAAAAGTAATAGGATATTTGTATTATGATGAAGAAGCAAAAAATGAATTTATAAAATCTTTTGAGCTTGGTGATGAGGTTTTAGTAAGTGGTGATATTTCTGAAATTAACAATAATACTGTTCCTGATACTTTTAATTATAAAAGATATCTTTATAGTAATAAAATTTATAATGTCATAGAGATTACTAGTATTTCTAAGATTTCTGATAATAAAAGTGTTTTTTATTTAATAAAAAATAAACTTCTTGAGAGAGGAAAAAGATTAGATAAGTCTTATCCGTATATTAGTAGTTTAATTTTTGGTAATAATAGTTATTTAGATGAAGATGTTCTTTCTTCTTATAGAGAAAATGGTATTAGTCATTTATTTGCTATTTCTGGACTTCATATTTCAGTTTTTATTATGATTATTTCATTTCTTCTAGATAAGATTAGAGTTAATAATATTTTAAAAAGTCTTATTTTGGTATTTTTTCTCTTGTTCTATATGTTTTTAACTAATTTTTCTATGTCTGTTTTAAGGGCAGGTATTTTTACAATTTTGTTAGTTTTTAATAAACTTTTTAAACTTGAAATTCCTAGTATTAATTTACTTTTACTTACATTTGTTATTATTGTTGTTAATAATCCCCTTAATTTAAATAATGTTGGTTTTCAGTACTCTTTTTTGGTTACACTTTTTTTGATTCTATTTTCTAATTTGTTTAATAAAAAAGGAAAAATTTATTCTCTTTTTATGGTTTCTTTAGTTGCTTTTTTAGTTTCTTATCCAATTACTATTAATAATTTTAATCAGGTTAATTTTTTATCAGTTATTTATAATTTGTTTTTTGTACCTTATGTTTCTTCGATTTTACTTCCTTTTACTTTGATTTGCTATATTTTTCCTTTCTTAGATAGTTGTTTGTATTTTTTTATTCAGATAATTGAAAGTCTATCACATTTTTTTAATTCAATTTCTATTTTTAAAGTTAGTATGTGTAAAATGCATGTGTTAATGATAGTGTCTTATTTTGTTGTAATTTGTCAACTGTTTTTGAAATGGAATAAGAGCAAGAAGAAATATTTGTTTTTTGTTATTTTGTTTTTTATTTTACATTATTTTATGCCTTTTAAAAGTAATGATTATGTAATGTTTTTTGATGTAGGACAAGGTGATAGTGCTCTTGTTAATGTAAAGGGAAACATAACTTTAATTGATACTGGAGGACTTGTCATGTATAGTGACAAGGAGTATACATATAAATTGTCGAAAAATAGGATTTTGCCTTATTTGAAAGCTAAGGGAATTAGAAAAATAGATAATTTAATACTTACTCACGGAGATGCAGATCACATGAAAGAGGCAAAATATTTAATAGAAAACTTTAAAGTAGAAAAAGTAATTTTTAATTGTGGTGAATATAATGATTTAGAAAAAGAGTTGATTGAAGTATTAGAAACAAAATCTATAAAGTATAAAAGTTGTATTAATAAACTTGCTATAGGAAGTACTGAATTTAAGTTTTTAAATACTGATATTTATGACAATGAAAATGATAATAGTAGTGTAGTTTATTTTAATTATGAAGGCTATAAATTTTTATTCATGGGAGATGCAGGACTTGAAAAAGAAAAAGATATTCTAGAAAAGTATAATTTAAAGGCTATAGATTTCTTAAAAGTAGGGCATCATGGTTCAAATACATCTTCAAGCAAAGAATTTATAGATAAAGTTAATCCCAAATATTCATTAATTAGTGTGGGAAAAAATAATAGATTTGGTCATCCAAAAGATACTGTATTAAATACATTAAGTAATAGTACTATTTATAGAACAGATTTAGATGGTAGTGTTATTTTTGAGTTAAAAAATAATAAATTAAAGATTGAAACATATAGTCCATAGAGATGATAAACTTGAAATAGAGTTAAATAGAAAATATAAAAAAAGAATACTTAAACGATATAGACAATTATATAGTTTTGTAACTAATTTAAAATGATTAGAGATGACAATTGAATTGAGTTGAACCACTATTATTCATCACTTGTATTATAAAACTATTTAGAAAACTAATTGTTATATAATATAAAACTTGTTATAATTGTTATGTTAATAGATTAAAGATAATTTATTTTTGTGATTGTAACTTAATGATTGAAAGGATGGTGTAACTCAAGCTTTTGCTTGATCTAGATTATGAAATTATATGTTAATGAAAAGTTATTTTCTATTCATAGAAAGTTTTATGTTAAAGATATAAATGATGAAGATGTTTTTGAAATATCTAGTAAAATTGTTTCAATAGGTGCTAAAACTACTATTAATGATATTAGTGGCAATAAACTTGCGTATATTGAGCAAGATATATTTCATATTATGCCTAGTTATGATATATATATTAATGATGAACTAGTATGTGAAATATCAAAAAAAATAAAACTTTTTAGAAATAATTATGTTTTAAATAATGGATATACAGTTGATGGTAACTTTTTAATGTTAGATTTTTCTATATTTGATGATAATGATAAACAAATAGGAAGTGTTAAGAGAAAATTACTTTCAATTGGAGATAAATATGAAATAGATATTCCTAATAAGAAAAATACTCTAATAGTTTTAGCAATAGTTGTTGCCATTGCTAATGATGTTAATAGAAGTCAAGCTATTAATAATAGTGATTGATATATATTCTAATCTTAAAGTTAAAAAATAAAGATATATTTTTGATGTATAAAATACTTATAATTACATATATTAAAATTGATATATCTTTTTTTGTAACAATTTAACTGCTTTACCATAAGATATATTAGACGCGGACCGTGTGGTTTATTCCCGCGTTTACATAGATTGAGAGCTTTTTGCTCTCTTTAGCTTTTAATATTTTTAATTTTGTGTTAAATTGATATTGAAAGTAGTTGATGATATGGTTAAAGAATTTGAAAAATTAAATACTAAAAATTATAAATTTGATTTTAAAATGAATATTTGTAAATATTTGTTAATATTTTTTATTTCTGCTTTTATTGGATATATTTATGAAGTTATATTTTACTTCTTATTTGATCATGAACTTGTTAATAGGGGTTTTTTGTATGGTCCTTATTTGCCTGTTTATGGATTTGGAGCGATTATATTAATTATACTTCTTAAAAGATTTAAGAAAAATCCTTTAGTAGTTTTTTTACTTTCTATGTTTATTACTGGGGTAGTTGAGTACTTTACAGGATTTCTTATGTGGGAGATTTATCATAAAATGTGGTGGGATTACTCTGGTCTTTTCCTTAATATTGATGGTTATGTTTGTCTTAGATCAGTTCTTACTTTTGGAATTGGAGGTCTTTTGTTAGTTTATTTAGTTGAACCTTTAGTTTGTAAGTTTATTTCTAAGATTAAAGCTAAAAAGGTTTATAAAACTTCTTGTTTTTTGCTTTTTGTTATTTTAATTGATTTTGTTTTAACTATTGTGTTTAGAAATAAAATATAAAAAGATAGTTCGTTTATTTTTTAGAACTATCTTTTGTTTCTTTTTTTAATTCGTTTGTAGTATATAAATCTAGTTTTCCTTCTTTAGCATTTTCATAAATTTTATTCCAAATTTGACTTTCTATGTGTCTTGCTTTTTTAGGGTGTGCTAAATATCTGATTGTTAAATCAACATAGTCTTCAGTTAATTTTGTATAGATGATTGGTTCTAGGTTATTATAGTAAATTCTATAGTCTCCGACTGCTTCGTTTAGTTGATCTTTCATCTTTTTAGGTATTTTTTTAACAATGTCATTACTTTTTACTATGTCATATAAAACTCTTTTGTTTTCCTCTAAATTAGCATTTAGATTAATTTTTATTTCAAGTTCACTCCAGATATATTTAAAAGCTTTTGTATAGTTTTTTATAGGGTTTGTAAATACTTTTGAATTTGGTATTTGAACAATTATTCCTGTTGATTGTTCTCCTTCTTCTTTACCATTTACTTCGAGAATTTCGAAGTTTAAAGAATTTATATTTACTACATCTCCGATTATATTTCCAGTTGCATCTTTTATTTCAATTCTATCTTCTATTTTAAATGGTTTGTATACTGTGATAAATAATCCAGCAAAAAAGTTAATAATTACATCTCTTATTGCTAGAGTTGCCGCGGCACTTACAAAACTTATGAAAGTTATAATATTTTGAATTTGTTCTTCCCAAATGAATAAAATTACTATTATAGTTATAATGATTTTAGCTATATGAGTTTTTTTGTTGAATAAATATAGATTTTTGTCATTTTTGTTTAGTTTAGTATTTAAAAATGTTATTCCCTTTGCTAAAAGATCAATTATAATTATTGCTATTATACTATAAGTAGTGAGTAAAATAGGTGTTTCACTTATTCCTGTTAAATCTGATAAGATTTTGCTGAAGTTTTGAAAAAAATTCATAGTATCCCTCCTTTTTTCTTTATAGTATCATATTTTAGCAATACTATTTTAATCTTTCAACTTATTTTATGTTATTTTGTTTAGTTAAATTTACAATTTTACATAATTAGTGTAAACTTGTTTTTTTTATTTTTTTATTTTATAATCTATCTTTGAAAAGGAAATGATATTATGAATTTTAAAGGAAAAACTGTTTTAGTTACAGGATCGAGTAGATCTTTAGGAAGAGAAATTGCTTATAGCTTTGCTTCTTGTGGGGCGAATGTTGTTATTAATTATAATAATAGTAGGTATGAAGCTTATTTATTAGAAAAAGAATTAAAAGATAAGTTTAATAGTAAAACTTTAGTAATTAAGTGTGATGTGTCTAAAGAAGATGAAGTTATTTTAATGGGTGAAAAGATTATTTCTTTATTTGGAAAAGTTGATATACTTGTTAATAATGCTTCAATATGTAGGGATAGTATGTTTGATAGTAAGAGTTTTTCTGATTTTTCTGATGTTTTGGGGGTTAATCTAATTGGAACGTATTTAGTTTCTAAACATATTGGTAAGTATATGCTTGAAAATTCTTATGGTAAGATTATTAATATTGCTAGTGATAATGGAATTGATGAAGGCTATCCAGAGGGTTGTGAATATGATGCTTCAAAAGCTGGAGTTATTTCACTTACTCACAATATGGCTAAGTATTATGCTCCTTATATTAATGTTAATTGTGTTTGTCCTGGATGGATTGATACTGATATGAATAAAGAACTTAGTGATACTCAAAGAAAAGATATATGTGATAAAATTTTAGTTAAAAGATTTGCAAGTGTTAAGGAAATATCGAATGTTGTTTTATTTCTTGCTAGTGATGATGCAAGTTATGTTAATGATTCTATAATTAAAGTAAATGGAGGTAGTTTATAATGAATAAATTATATATTAGTGATGATGTTTTAGAGCTTTCTGAAAAGGTGGAAAAGCACCTTGCGCCTTTGTTTAGAAAATGCGATCAAATATGTTTTAATAACAGTAAGAAAGTACTTGATGCTTTTATTAAAAATGAAGTTTCTGCAAATGACTTTTGTGGTACTAATGGATATGGATATAATGATATAGGAAGGGAAAAAATAGATAGGATTTTTAGTGAAGTTTTGGGGGCTGAAGATGCTTTAGTTAGAAGTCAATTTGTGTCTGGTTCACATGCTCTTACAGTTTGTCTTTTTGCACTTTTAAGACCAGGGGATACTATGCTTAGTATTACTGGTACTCCTTATGATACCCTTTTAGAAGTTATCGGAATTAGAGAAAATGATAGTAGTTTAAAATCATTTGGTATAGATTATGAACAAGTTGATTTAATTAATAATTGTGATTTTGATTATAAAAAAATAGAAGAAGTTTTGAATAGTAAGAAAATTAAACTTATTGAAATCCAACGTTCTAAGGGATACTCTAGTAGAAAGAGTATTACTACTTCACAAATAAAAGAGGTAGTTAAACTGATTAGAAAAATTGATAAAGATGTTATTATAATGGTTGATAATTGTTACTGTGAATTTGTAGAAGAAGTTACTCCTTTGGAAGTTGGTGCTGATATAATGGTAGGTTCTCTTATTAAAAATTTAGGAGCAGGTGTTGTACCAAATGGAGGATATATTGCTGGTAAAAAAGAACTTGTTTATCTTGCTAGTGAAAGGCTTGCTGTTCCTGGAGAGGGAAAAGATGTAGGGGCTACTATTGATATGAATAGGTGTTTTTTACAAGGAATTTATATGGCTCCTTCAGTTGTTAATGCTAGTGTTAAAACTGCTATTTTCGCAGGAAAAATGCTTGAGGAGTTAGGGTTTAAAACTATGCCAAGGTGGGATGAAGAACGTGCTGATATAGTACAAGCTATTATATTTGATGATCCTGATAAAATGATTAAATATTGCTGTGGAATTCAAATGGCTTCACCAATTGATAGTTATGTTAAACCTATTCCCGATGATATGCCTGGTTATGGAGATAAAATTATTATGGCAGCAGGATCTTTTGTACAAGGTTCTACTATTGAACTTTCATGTGATGGACCACTTAGAAAACCTTATATAGCATATCAACAAGGAGGACTTACTTATGAATATGGAAAACTTGGAGTCCTTAAAGCTATCACAGAAATAAGAAAATAAAAAAAGAGCAATTTTTATAAAATTATTTGCTCTTTTCATTTTTTGTTTTACTCTTCTTAGGTTTTTCTTCTTTTTCTATTTTCTTCTCTACTATTTTTGCTTCAGTTACTTTATTATCTTTTTTATTATCTTCTTTTTCATCTTTTTGTAATAAGCTCCAGATTGTTGCAAGTCCAAGAGTTATTGCTATTAAGCAAATTATAGTGCTAAGTACTGGAATAAACATTAATATTTTTAAGAAGATTATACCAATTATTCCTGATAGATATCTATTTGTTTTAAGTTTCATTAATTTTACTAAGATTAAGTTTGCTAGTAAGTATCCAGAAATAATAAATGATAAATAAATAGCAATTGCATAAAGTAAAGCCATTATTAGACCCAGATAAACTCCAATATTGCTGGCAAGTAGGATTAAACTTATTAATGGAACACATATTAAGATTAAGAATCCTATACCAATATTTTTTATGTAATTATTATTTTTCTTTTCATATAGTTCATTTGTCTTATCAAGTGTTTTAGGAATGATAATTGTTATTACTAAAAATACTACAATCATATTTAAAAGACTTACTAAAAGTTCTGAAGTATTAAAACCTTTATTGTCACTTATTTCATAAGTAGTTATTTTTCCTATGTTAGAGTTACTATTTATATCACTTTTTGTATCTTTGTTGTATTTTAATGTTCCTTTTATTACTGCACCATCTTCTACTTTGATATTAGAAGCTTCAATAGTGATATTTCCCTCAATAGTTGCATCTTTTTCTATTGTTACATTAGTTGCATAAATTCTTATGTTTCTTTGTAAGTTACCATTTAGGATTATATTATTTCCTGCTAGAAATAAATCTCTTCCTATTGTGGCATCTTTTGAAATAGTTATTGTTTCTCCAGCAGAGTATACATTTTTAGTAATGTTACCATTTATATTGACATTTTGTCCTGCTAAGAAACCATATTCTAAATTACCATTTACATTTACTGTTTGACCAGCGATAAATCCTATACCATCAATATTTCCGATTATGTCTACTAGATTACCTGCAATAGCGCTATCTCCATTTACTGTGTCTTCTAATTTAACATTATCATCAGCATCCATATGAAAATCATTTATTTCTTCAGCAGAAACTGGTGCAACTATAAATAATGATAACATTATTAAAAGACTAAATATTTTCTTTTTCATAATTTCCTCCTTTGTTTTATTATAGTACAAATGTTTTTATTAGTAAATAAATATATTTTGACATGTTTTGATTTTATTTGAACATGTTTTTCTTTTTTTTATTTATTTCTTTAAAAATACTTTGTTTTGTGTTATTATATCTATGAAATATTTAAGAAAGAGGGAATTTATAATGAAAATATTATCAGTTAATGCAGGTAGTTCATCTCTTAAGTTTCAAATGTATGAAATGCCTGAAGCTAAGGTACTAATTTCTGGAGTTTTTGAAAGAATTGGTATTGAAGATAGTTTTTATACTATTAAAATAAATGGAGAAAAGAATAAGAAAAGTGCAGTTTTAAACAATCATGAAGATGCTGTTAAGATTTTGATTAATGAACTTTTTGAAAATAAAGTTATTGCGTCTTTAGATGAAATTGAAGGAGTAGGACATAGAGTTGTTCATGGAGGATCTAAGTATGCAAGTTCTGTTGTTATAGATGAAGATGTTACAGATACTATTAAGTCTTTATTTGATTTAGCACCACTTCATAATCCTGCGAATTTACTTGCTATTAATGCTTTTCAAAAAGAACTTCCTAATGTTAGTCAAGTAGCAGTTTTTGATACTTCTTTTCAAGCTACTATGAAAGAAGCTGAATATATGTATTCAGTTCCTTATGAATGGTGTAATGATTATGGAATTAGAAAATATGGTTTTCATGGTATAAGTCATAATTATTTATCTGACAGAATGAGTGAAATTATGGGTAAATCTGATTTTAGACTTATTACTTGTCATTTAGGTGGAGGATGTAGTATTGAAGCCATTAAAGATGGTAAATGTATTGATACAAGTATTGGTTTTTCTCCTAATTCTGGACTTATGATGGGTACTAGATGTGGAGATATTGATACTCAAATTGTTCCATTTGTTATGGAAAAATCTGGAATGAGTTTGGAAGAAGTTATGTCTGCACTTTCTAAGAAAAGTGGTTTTCTTGGTATAAGCGGTGTTAGTAGTGATTCAAGAGATATTGAAAATGGCGTTAATAATGGTGACAAGAGATGTATTTTAGCACAAGAAATGTTTGTTAATAGATGTGTTGACTATATTGCTAAGTTCTATGTTAAAATGGGTGGTGTTGATGCTATTTGTTTCTCAGCAGGTCTTGGAGAAAATTCTATTCCTACTAGAAAACAAATTGTTGATAAATTAGCAGTTTTAGGAATTGAGATTTCTGATGAAAGAAATAATATTAGAGGAGAAGAAAAATTAATTAGTAGTGATGATTCTTCTGTTCCAGTGTGGGTTGTTCCTACTGATGAAGAACTTATGATTGCTAAAGATACTTATGAACTTATTAAGTAATAGATAGGATGATATTTGATGTATAAAGATATTTATAAAGCGATAAAGTCATATAAAACAATTGTTATAGCTAGACATGTTGGAGTTGATCCTGATGCAATGGCAAGTCAAATAGCTTTAAAGAAGTCTATTAAGCTTACCTTTCCAGAAAAGAATGTTTATGCTGTTGGAAATGGTACTGTTAGATTTAATTTTATGGGTAAACTTGATAAAGAGGTTTCTTTTGATAAGGATGATAAAGTACTTTTGATAGTTGTTGATACTCCAGATAAAAAAAGAGTAGATATGGAAGAATTGATTCATTATGATTATAGTATAAAGATGGATCATCATCCTTTTATTGAAAAGTTTTGTGATATTGAGTATATTGATGATACTAAGTCAAGTGCTTCTGAAATTGTTTATGACTTTTTGAAGAATACAAAACTTGAACTTTCTAAGGAAATTTGTGAAATATTGTATGCTGGTATTGTAGCAGATACAAATAGGTTTTTGTTTAATAATTCTAAGTCTGAAACTTTTAGTGTTGTTAGTGAAATGATTAAAAATTATGATATTGATATTACTAGTGTTTATTTTAATCTTTATAAAAGACCTCTTCAGGAAGTTAAGTTTTTTGGATATATGGCTAGTAATATTGAGAAGACTTCTAATGGAGTAGGATTTATTAAGATAACAAATGATGTTATTTTGGAATATGGTGTTGATCCTGCGACTGGTGGTAATTCTATAAATGAGTTTAATAATATAGAAGAATTACTTGTTTGGCTTAGTGCTACTGAAGATGTTAAAAATAAGGTAATAAGAGTTTCTGTTAGATCTAGAGGACCAGTGATTAATAAGCTTTTGGAAAAGTATGGTGGCGGAGGTCATGCTCTTGCTAGTGGTGTTAAACTTACTTCTTTTTCAGAGGTTGATATGCTTGTTTCTGATTTAGATAATCTTTGTAAAGAATATAAAGAAAGTAGTGATAAATATGAAAATTACTAGTGCAGAATTTGTTATAAGTGCTATTAGGAGAAGTCAGTATCCTGTTGATAATTTACCTGAGTTTATGCTTGTTGGGCGTAGTAATGTTGGTAAAAGTAGTTTTATTAATACAATTACTAATAATAAGAAAATGGCTAGGGTATCTAACACTCCAGGTAAGACTCGTAATTTAAATTTTTATTTACTTAACAAAAGTTTTTACTTTGTTGATGTTCCAGGATATGGATATGCCTCAGTTAGTAAGAAAGAGCATAGAAAATTTGGACTTATGATTGAGGAATATTTAGAGAAAAGACCTAATCTTGTTAGAACATATATGCTTGTGGATTTAAGACATAAACCTAGTGATGATGATGTTTTGATGTATAAATATCTTAAATATTATAAACTTCCAGTTACTATTGTTGCTACTAAAGCAGATAAGATTAGTAATAATAAGAGAGAAAAAGCAAAAAGTGCTATTCTTAAAACTTTAGAATTAGAACAGGGAGATACATTTATAGTACTTTCTAATGTTACTAAAGAAGGAAAAGATAAAATATTAAATGAAATAGAAAGCCTAATAGAGGAAGAAGAAACTTTATAGGCTTTTTTTCATACAATAAATTAGGTGATTTAATGAAGATTATCTCAAATGGTGATAAACTTTCAGTTTTTGTTATTAATAATAAAGATATAGATTTAAATAATTTAGATATGTATATGAAAGAATTAATTATAAAACTTAGAAGAAAATATAGAAAAGATATATATGGTTTTTATAAAGTTGATGTTTATGTAAAAGATAAAATTGGGATGATAATAGATTTTAATTTGGAAGAAGAAATAGATTTTTTTAAAGATTTAGTGGATTTAAAAGTAGTAGTTCATGAGGATGTTGATGTGTTTTTAAAGTTTTCTGATTATTTTTTGTTTGATAATAAGAAAGTGTATTTTTTTGAGGGAGAATACTATGTTGATATAGATGATGTTGGTGATAAGGAATTTTTAGAGAACCTTGAGTTTTGTAAGGTCATTTATGGAGAAGAACTTTCTGATATAAAGGGTAATTTTAAGAAGATTTGTTCTGTTTAAGAGAAGGATAGATTTTTGTGAATAAAACGATAAAAAAATTTATAAAAATATGAGTAGTCTAATAAAGATTGCTTTTTTTTATGAGGTATTGTATATTTATTATGGAAAATAGGGAGGTAGTTATGGAAAAATACAATTATGAGGGAGAAAAATTTTTATCAAAATTATATAGTGATATTCATATGAAACAAAGTGTAATTCATTCATCAAATGTAAGTGATAAAAAATATGAAAAAATAAGAAAATATTTAGACAGAGATGAAAGAGTACATGAAAAGGCATTAGAAAAAGGAAAATTGGATTTATTGAAAAAAGCCTATTATGATAAATATATAATAAAAGAAATACCAAAAGAATATATAGATTTTTTAGATAAAAATACTTTTGATCAAGTTGGTCATCATTTAACAAAAACTGAAATAGAAGAACATAAAAGAGTGATAGTGGAGGATCAAAAAAAGTCATTATCGAGCTGGATAGATTATTTAACAAGTGAAGATGCTAAATTTTATCCATGGTGGGCAAAATATTGGGCATTTCAAGGAATGCTTAAAATAGGAGCTTATGATAATGAAAATGGAATATATGGAAAAAGAGATAGTAAAACAGTTGCGCCATTTGTAGAATTAAATAGGGAGGCTTTAGCAAAATCAATAGATTTAGCAATGAAACAAGTAAAAGGAGAAGTAGTTGAAGAAGAATTGAAAGAGTTAATTTCTTCAGGTAGTTTTACTAAACTATATACAGTACTTCTAAAAAAACAAAAAGAAATGCAGTATGATAATAGTGATATTGATGGAAAATGGATTAAGTACGATCAAGGAGATAATTATAAACCATTATATGATTCGCTTCAGGGATATAATACAGGTTGGTGTACTGCTGGAGAAGAAACTTGTAAAAGCCAGGTTAAAAATGGTGACTTTTATGTATATTATACGAAAGATGAAACTGGTGATTATAAGGTACCAAGACTTGCAATAAGGATGGATGGACAAACAAGAATTGGAGAAATAAGAGGAGTAGATAAAGGACAAAATGTAGAGCCGCATTTGGAAGATGTAATCGAAAAGAAGCTAGAATATTTTTCTGATAAAGAAAATTATAAAAAAAGAATAAATGATAGTAAAATGTTAACCTATGTTTACACAAAATATGAACACAAAAAAGAGTTAACAAAAGAAGATTTAAGATTTATTTATGAAATAGATAGAAAAATAGAAGGATTTGGCTATGAAAAAGATCCGAGAATATTAGAAATAAGTAAAAATAGAAATATGAGACAAGATTTGGCAAAGGTTTTTGATTGTGATGAAGAAGAAATAGGATTATGGGGAGAAAGATTAGAAAAGGGAAAAAAACTAAAAGTATTTGCAGGAGACCTGTATTTAAGCTCTCTAGATGTTACAGAAGGTTTAGAATTGCCTGAAATAGTGGTGGGAAATTTAGATTTAAGAGGTTTGGAAAGTGCTGAAGGTTTGAAATTTCCTGAAACAGTGAGAGGAACCTTAGATTTAAGTGATTTAAAAAATGCAGAAGACTTAGAACTACCAGAAGTAGTAGGTGGAAACTTATATTTAAGAGGTTTGGAAAGTGCTGAAGGTTTGAAATTTCCTGAAACAGTGAGAGGAACCTTAGATTTAAGAGGTTTAAAAAATGCAGAAGACTTAGAACTACCAGAAGTAGTAGTTGGAGACTTAAATTTAAGTGGTTTGGAAAGTGCTGAAGGTTTGAAATTTCCTGAAACAGTGAATGGATACTTGAATTTAGAATGCCTAGAAATTGCGAAAAATCTACAATTTCCAGAAACGATAGACTATGATTTAAAATTAGGGAGTTTAGTAAGTGTAGAAGGCTTAAAATTACCAGAAGTAGTAGGTGGAAACTTAAATTTACGTGGTCTAGAAAGTGCCGAAGGTTTAGAATTACCTGAAACAGTGATGGGATACTTGAATTTAGATAGTTTAGAAAGTGCCGAAGGTTTAGAGTTGCCTGAAACAGTGATGGGAGACTTGGATTTAGATAGTTTAGAAAGTGTCGAAGGTTTGAAACTACCAAAAACAGTGGGAGAAGGCCTATATTTAAAAAGTTTAAAAAGTGCCGAAGGATTAAAACTGCCTGAAACAGTGAGAGGAACCTTGGATTTAAGAGGATTAAAAAGTGTAGAAGGTTTAGAACTACCTGAAACAATGGAGGGTTCCTTGATTTTAAGCGGTCTAGAAAGTGCCGAAGGATTAAAACTACCTGAAACAGTGGGATCCTTGGATTTAGGAGGATTAAAAAGTGTAGAAGGTTTGAAATTGCCGGAAATAGTGGGGGACTCTTTGGATTTAGGAGGATTAAAAAGTGCCGAAGGTTTAGAATTACCTGAAACATTGAAAGGATACTTGTTTTTAAATAGTCTAGAAAGTGCTGAAGGTTTGAAACTACCAAAAACAGTGGGAGAAGGCCTATATTTAGAAAGTTTAGAAAGTGCCGAAGGTTTGAAACTACCAAAAACAGTGGGTGGAGAATTGGATTTAAGTGGATTAAAAAGTGCCAAAGGCTTAAAATTACCAGAAACAATAGGAATATCTTTGTATTTAAATAGTTTAGAAAGCGCTGAAGGTTTGAAACTACCAAAAACAGTGGGAGAAGACTTGGATTTATCAGGGCTAGAAAGTTCCGAAGGTTTGAAATTGCCGAAAACAGTGGGTGGAGGATTGATTTTGCCAGAAAAAATTGAAAAACAACTAGAAGAGGAATCTAATCAATCAAAAAAAAGATGAGTTATCAGTTATAGTTTAATAAGAAAATGATATTTGATATATCTTTTCTTTTTTTGTAGTTTCTTCTTTTATTTTATTGTATAATAAATTTGGTGATTTATATGGTTTTACCTGCAGATAGTTATATTGTTGTTAATAAGAGTATTATTACTGAAGTTGATAAGAAAATACTTGTTGATCTATATCAACCTATAATTGGTAATAGTGCTGTTTCTCTTTATTTAACTCTTCTTAATGATTTGGAAAAGAATAGTTTTGTTACGGGAGAGCTTACTCATCATCATTTACTTAGTGTTATGCAAATATCTCTTGAGGATATTGTTAAGTCTCGTGAAAAGCTTGAAGGAATTGGACTAATTAAAACTTATATGAAAAAGGATTCTGTTAATAATTATGTTTATGCTCTGTATGCTCCGGTTAGTGCTAATGAATTTTTGAATCATCCTATACTTAATATGGTTCTTTATAATAATGTAGGTAAACTTGAATACAAAAGAATAGTGGATAGTTATAAACTTCCTAGAGTAGTTCTTAAAGATTATGAGGATATATCTTTAAAGTTTGATGAAGTTTTTACTAGTGTCTCTGTTAATTCATTTTTTAATAACGATAGTATTGTTAGTAAAAAAAAGGGAGAAGTTTTATTTAAAGATACTGTTGATTTTGATCTCTTAATTTCAGGTCTTGATACTAAGGTTATAAGTGAAAAAGCTTTTAATAAAGATGTTCGTAATTTGATTAATAATTTATCTTTTTTGTATAATATAGATATTTCTACTATGCAGTCCCTTATTAGAACTTGTATTAATGAAAAAGGTATGATTGATAAAGAATTACTTCGAAAAGGTGCTAGAAACTTTTATCAATTTGAAAATAGTGGTAATTTACCTACGATTGTTCATTATTCTCAACCTGAGTATTTGAAGAGTCCCGCAGGAGATGGTTCTAAAAAAGGAAAAATGATTTATACTTTTGAGAATACTAATCCTTATCAATTTTTAAAAAGTAAGTATAAGAATGGAAAAGTTGTTACGAGGGATTTACAAATAGTTGAAAATTTACTTCTTGATTTGAAACTTTCTCCAGGAGTTGTTAATGTTCTTTTGGATTATGTTCTTCGTGTTAATAATAAGAAACTTAATAAGACTTACATTGAAACTATTGCTAGTCACTGGAAAAGACTTGGAATAGAAACTGTTCCAGAGGCTATGAATGCTTGTATTAAAGAACATAAGAAAAATAGTAAAAAACAAGTTTCTACTAAAAAGAAGCAAGAAGACAAAGTTCCAGATTGGTTTGATCAGACTATTGATAAGAAAAATAATAAAGAGGAAGAAGAAGAACTTGTTAATTTGATTAGTAATTATAAATAAAAAAAGTTCAGGTTATTTACATTTATAGCCTGAGCTTTCTATTTTTTGAGTAGCAGTCTTTATAGTATCATCTCTATTTATTAAAAGTTTATCTTCTCCTTCAGATTTATCTTTACTAAAGTCATATGTTATTTTCAAAGTTACATTATCAGGTTTATTTCTTAAATAAGCATGTTTTTCTGATATTAAAGTATTATATTCTTCATATTTTGAATGATAATAAATTTCTGTGTCAGCAGAATCTGCAGAAAATTTCATTTCATCTTTATATTTATATTTTGTTGGTTTATCATCTTTAAAATTTATCTTAATAGAAGAATTATAATTACTTGTTTCTATAGTACATTTTAAAGTATTAGAACATCCTGTTAGTAAAAAAAGTGTAGTAATTAATAATAGTATTTTTATTCTTTTCATCTATATCACCTCTTATATTTTATTACATTTATCTACATTTTTCAATTTCTTTTTTAAATTTACTTATTTTTTTTCTGGTGTTATAATATTCTTTACAGAAAGGAGTGTTTGTTTTGAATACTGATAATGTTTTTTGTAATGATTTTTTAAATCATAAATTTAATAAAAATGATATTTATAAAGCTCATCTTTGTAAACTTAGTGTTTCTGAAGGATATTTGCAAGTTGTTGCTATAAGAGAAGTTGTGGGAGTACTTAAGGATGATATGTTTTTTGATTTTAATGATGGTAGTGTATGGGATCTTTTAGAAATTAATGAAGAAACAAAGTATAATTCTCAAGGTAATTATGTTGTTTCTCCTGTTAAAGTATATGATAAAAGTGGAAGAGTTAGACCAATTGATGTTTTATGTGATGTTGATAACAAAAAAGAAGAAAATGAACAGGTGAAAAATAAAGGCAAGGTTTTGAGAAGGGTGTTTTCAAGAAAATGAAAGAAGATATTTTAAAGTCCTATGATAGAGTTAGTTTAGAGTATATTGGTAATAGTAATTCTTTACATAAATTAGGTCTTGACTCTAAAAGAATTGAGGAAGCTTCAACCAAACAAATATTAGAGGTTTTAGAGCTTGATGATTATGAAGTTATTTATACAAGTGGTAATGCAGAGAGTTTTACTACATTGATTTCTAATGTTCGTGGTAAAATCTGGACAGATAATAAAGTTTTTGAAGATGTTTGTAATGATATGAATGTTTCTTGTTTTGAGAATAAGAAAGATATTTATCTTGTTTCTACTTTGAAAGATAAAAACTTTTTTGGAAAATATAATCATATTGATGTTAATCTTAGTAATAGTTATGAAAATCTTAATAAATTTGATTTTATAACCATTGAAGATGAAATTCCTTTTTTTGGAGTTTTAATAAAAAGAAAGAATATAGATCTTCTTCCTTTAATTCATGGTGGTAAAAGTTCTACTAAATATAGAAGTGGTACTGCTGTTACTCCATTAATAGTTAGTTTTGCTAAGCTTATAAAATTAAAGTATAAAAAATAAGAAACTTGTTAATTATAATACTGGGTGATAAATTTGAAAAAAGATAAACAAAATATTAATTGTGATGTTCATTCTTGTAAACATTGTAATTGTGATGAAAATCATTGTGATTTAAGAGAGGTTGAAATTAAGAATCAAAGTGGAATGGCAATGAATGAAAAAGAAACAATTTGTTCTAGTTATGAACTTGATGAAGAAAAAACTGAAGAGTAATTCTTCTTTTTTTTGAAAAAGTGAAAAAAGTATGAAACGTAAAATTTGATGATGTTTTTAAGGATGAAATAATAATTTTGTATAAAGAAAATTTTTATGTTTCATCTTTTTGTTTTTGATTAAATCTTATAATTGCTCATTTTACATTTATTTTTCTTTGTTTTATAGTGATTCTTGAAAGGAGAAGTACCATGGAAACACCAATGTTAAATAGAAATGATTCTTATGAATTAAAACCAACATCAGAACTTAAAAAAGGAGATAAGATACCCCTTGTATCAGATACTATGTTTCATGTTATGATTAACAATGAATCAAGAAAAAAATACTTTAGCATATTTAATTGCCCTTGTTCTTAAATTAGATTATAAAGAAGTATATGACTCACTTATCTTTGTAAATAATAAACTAGATAGACAAAAATATAAAGACTCAGGTAAAACAGTAGATTTTGTATGCAGACTAGGTGGTAAAATTATAGGAATAGAGATGAATAATAATAGTAGTAAGGAATCTTTAGAAAGAAATATATCTTATGCAGCAGACTTATTTAAAAGTAAAATGGAAAGCGAACATAAATATGAATATGAACTAGTCATTCAGATAAATATAAATAACTTTACATTTGAAGGAAACAACAAAATAATGGAAGAATATAGTCTAAGAAATGAAGAAGAAAATCTAAAAGATATAACAAAGTGTGATAAGATAATGGAAGACTATGTAAAATAAACAAAAGATGCAAGTTCAAAAGATGAAGTAATAGGACTATATGATAAAGAGTTACACCTAGAAAAGTTAAGATTAAGTGAGTTATATGAATCAAAAGAAGATGGAATTAAGCCAAGAAACATAAAAACAGCAAAGAATATGTTAAATAGTAACATACTATATCCAAATGTACTGGTTTGTCTAGATAACAAATAGAAGAACTTTCTAAAAAATAGAGAATTTTTTAATTTCTTTAAGTTTTAAAAAGCCATCAATTATGGTGCTTAAATTATGTATTTTTTGTGAAAAGTACTTGTGTTTTGTGTCAATAATTTAGGAAAATGTCTCAAATTTTTTAAAACATTAACGGGAAA
>JBJEDW010000005.1:0-3949 GCA_051872415.1 Bacilli bacterium | reverse complement strand
CTTTGAGACATTTTCGCAAGTTAACACTTAAGACATTATCACAAATTAATCATATAACATTAAAAATGCTATAAATCAAATATTGAAAAAACATTATTTATGCATTATACTATTCTTAGGTTCATAATTGATAAAACAGATAAAACCAGTATAAAATTTGAGTTGATTATAGAAGGAGGAAATATGGCAAAATTAGAAAAAGAAGTAAAGATATTAGATATTAATATTGATGAAATAATGGAACAATTGAAAATGTTAGGCGCTAACTTTAAGGGAAAAAAGTATCAAAAAATATATGTATATGATATTCCTACAATATATCATAGGTTTTTAGAAGCCCTAGAGTTATTAAAATCTGACAATGAACTTGTTGTAACAGCAAATATAAAAAGATTGTCGATCATCTTTGATGAATTTTCAGATTTGATTTCTGATGACGAGCTTAGACAAATATATGCTGATATGAATATTAATGACTTCAATGAACTTTTAGCAATGAATAAAAATAATATAATTATGAAGTTAAAAGATTCTAAATTGCTAAATGAGAAAATCTCAAACAAACTAATTAATCCTAACAAATGGGTTAGATTGAGAAAAAGTAACGATAAGATAGAACTCACATTAAAACATATTTATGAAAAAGATGCGCATGACATTCAAAAAGTAAAAGAGTATGAAATTAATGTTTCAGACTTATCTGAAACAAATTTATTATTAAATGAAATGGGAATAGTTAATAGAAATTATCAGGAAAAAATACGATATAGTTTTGTCTATAAAACTGCAGAGATAGAACTTGATGAGTGGCCATTACTAGAGCCATATATGGAAATAGAGTGTGATAATGAAAAAGTTATTGAGGAAATAATTGAAAGTTTAAACTTACACAATAAGGAAATTGTTTCCTTAAATACAGAACAATTGTACAAAAGGAAAGGAATTGATATTTTAAAAATATCAGACTTGAGTTTTTAATTAAAATATTAGGGGGAAAATATATAATGAATAAAAAAAGAAATGAGAATACCTTTGAATTATACTCAAATGATATAAATGTTGTATCATTATTAAAACAAATGAAACTCCAATCGAAGTTGTATAAGAGAATAAATGATTCATTACAAATACTAGGAAATTTTGGGACTAGAATTGAAATGAATATTTATGAAGTGGCAGAAAAAGAAAATGGTAGTATTGTAACTTTGTGGTGCATGGATTTAGATGATAATTTATTTGTTATTTGCCCATTTTCAACAAATAAAAAAGATTTATCAATAATATCAAGAGAAACGAATGAAGAATATAATAAGTATGATTTATCTTTGTCGAAAAACTATGAATTGAACGAAACGAATATTAATTTAACGAAAACTTCAAAAATATTAGGAACAAAGTTTGGCAGACTAATAACAGATGAACATACATTTTATAATTTATTTTTGGGAAATAACATAATTTATCAAATAGAACTGGCAGTAAGCAATAACAAAAATATAAATGGTAAAGATTTAGTTAGTAAAATCAATGAGTTTAATGATGTACCTTCATTAGCAGATTATATTAAAGCATTTGATTTACTCTTAAGAAACAATAATATTGATACTTCGTCAATTACTATAGGTGCATATAAAAACTTTGAGCAGATAGGATATATGCATTTTGATGATAATAATAGTGAAAATACTAAAGTCAATAGTGCTACCAAGTCAAAGTAGGTTAGGAGGAACGTTATGAGTATAGAGGAACAAACAATGTTTAATAATATAATAAAAATACTTAATAGCAAGAAAAAGAAAGATCCTATGTTTTATAATAACAATAATACAAAATATTTGATGAAAAATGAATTCAATATTTCCAATAATGTTGTAAAGGGAATTATAATGCTTAATATTAATGAAAAATACATTATTGATATTTATTTGGATAATGGAACAGAAAACATTGTTAATGGTTTGTTAGATTTTGTCTTTGATTCATATGATGATGCAGTTAATAAGTATAATGAATTGATTTCCTATCTAAAAGAAAATAGTTTAATTACGATATTGACGGATGGTTTAAATCATATGCAAAGATATGCTTAAGATATGCTTGAAATAATATAAAAATAGTACAAAAATATCATTGATATATATTTGTCAAGTGATATAATGTAATAAAGTGAAGAAATTAGTAACTATTCAGACTATGAAATAAAAAATATTAACAATAGAAAAAATAAGCACTGATATATAAGGGTTTGCCAAACCCTTATTTTTATGTTATTAACAAAATAAGGAAATTATATTAAAAGCCTTGAAATATATGAATATTAATGTAATATTTTAATTATAAAGGTAGTGATTGTAATGGCTAGAAATTATGAACTTAATATGTACAAAGAATTTGAAAAATTAAATAATAAAATTGATAAATTACTTGAAACTAATAAAGAACAATCACTTACCATTTATTCTTTAAGATTAGAAATAAGAAATTTAAATAAAAAACTAGATGAAAAAGATAAAACTATAAAAAAGTTAGAACAAGAAATAGATAAATTAAGAAATAAAAACAATAAAAATAGTAGTAATTCATCTAGACCATCATCAACTGATATAGTTAAACCAAAAGGTAAAACTGGAGCAAATATTTACAATTCGAGAGAAAAAACAAATAAGAAACCTGGAGCTCAATTTGGTCATAAAGGAAGTAATTTTGATAAAACAAAAATTGAGAAACTTATACAAGATAAAAAAATTAAAGTTATTGATAAAATTCATTATATAAAAACAAAAAATAAGGAAGAAATAGTTAAGTATAAAGTTGGGTTAAATGTGATACCTTTTGTAGAAAGGCATATTTTTAAACATGATGAAAATAGTAAAGAAACATTACCAAAAGAGTATTATACAGATGTAGTATATCATAATAGTATAAAAGCATTATCAATTCACCTTGGATCATACAATGTCATTAGTTATGATAGATTGTCAGAATTTTTTGAAGTGATATCAAACGGAATAATAAAAATATCAAATGGTAGTTTAGTGAATTTTTTAAAAGAGTTTAGTGTAAAAGCAAATAAATCATTAATAAATTTAGAAAATCATTTATTAAATCAAAATGATATTTTAACCGATGAAACATCCAGTAAGTTAAATGGAAAAAATATGCATGTAAGAAATTATAGTTGTATGGATACAGTTATTTATAAGGCACATAAAAATAAAGGACATAAACCAATAAAAGAAGATGATATACTTACTAGATTTACCGGAGGAATAATGGGCAATCATGATACTACTTTATATTCGTATGGAACAAGAAATTATGAATGTAATGCACATACAAAAAGATATTTAGAAGAATTAATCCAAAATATAAAAAACATCCAGTGGCCAAGATTAATGCAAGAATTATTGACAAAAATGTATAAAACGAAAGAAATTATTAAAAAGTATGGAATTACACAATTCAGCAAAGAACAAGTAACAGAATATGAAAGAAGATATGATGAAATACTATATCTTGCAGAAAAAGAAAATAAAGAAATTAAGTCAATATATTATAAAGGTAAAGCGGAAAATCTTAGAAAAAGAATGAAAAAATATAAGAAAAATCATTTATATTTTATTAAAGATTTTAAAGTTATGTATGATAACAATATGAGTGAAAGAGATTTAAGATTTTTTAAGAAAAAAACAAAAATATCTGGTGGATTTAGAAATCTAGATTTTGCTAAATATTATGTTGATGCTCTATCTATCATTAAAACATCAATAAAAAGAGAAATTAATCCATATGTTATTATAAATAATGTATTTGCTAACAAAATCGTATTTTCATAATAAAAAATGAGCAATTATTGTAAATTGTTCATTCTTTCTAATGCAACTGAGTCTGAATAGTTACAGAAATTATGAAAAAAATTCTTTGCTAGATTGTCAATAAAAAAACATTT
>JBJEDW010000004.1:0-23072 GCA_051872415.1 Bacilli bacterium | reverse complement strand
TCTTATATTTTA
Source organism: Bacilli bacterium (assembly GCA_051872415.1). Lineage (GTDB taxonomy): Bacteria > Bacillota_I > Bacilli_A > RF39 > UBA660 > UMGS1449. Next base: position 23,060 of record JBJEDW010000004.1, on the reverse strand, counting down.
TCATGGAAAGATTTTTTATTTACACAAAATTATTTACATACTCTTATTTCATAGTGTTACCTTTTGTTTTTACTTTTCTTAATTGCAAGTGTTATTGTAGTTATTCCAAATATAAGAGTAGTTGCAGATAATATATAAATTAATATTTTACTGTTCTTATCTTTTGTATTGTATTCTTCTTTTAGTTCATCATTATATTTTTGAATTGTATTTTCTTTTTTATTATATGAATACCATCCTTTTTCTCCAGTATTTAGATTCATTCCATATATAATGCAGTAATCTGAATCACTTGATGTTTTATAGCATTCTAAATCAATTTCATTAATGGTTTCGTTATATATTTCATATCCTTCTAACTTTTCTTTCGTTTCTAATGGAAGAAATGATATTTTATTAAATACTATTTCATTATATGGAGTATAAGTATCACTTTCGTTATCATAGATATATAGTTTTATATTTCCGTCTTCATCTTTTAATCCTACTAGAGTATATTTAGTAATACTGCTATATAAAGCTCCGACTTCTTCATCATCAATTTTAATTTTTACTGCTTTATATCCTTCGGGAATATCTAAAGCTGAGATATTTTTTACTAATGTGTAGGCATTGTTATTTATAGTTACTTTAATAGGATTTTCATCTTTTACAGTAATAAGAATAGAATAGGTTTTTTCTTTTCCACTTTCACTAGTTACTACTATATCTACTTTATTTTCTCCTTCCAATAAGGAAATTTCTCCATCTCCAGTAACAGAAGCTTTATCACTTTCAGCTTTTGCAGTTATGTTTACTTTATCAACATCACTATCTAAATTTAGTTTATAATTTAAAGTTTTTTTATTAAAAGAAGGAGTTAATTTGTAATCATCAATCTTTAGAGAAGATAAATAATTGTTATCAGAATATGTTGAAATTAAGCTTGATGTAGTTATTGTGACAGGATTTACTTTAACATTTATTTTATTTTCATCAGAGAAACTTGTTATAGCATAGGATTTTACTGAAATTTTTGAAGTTCCTTTGTCTAGTATTTTAAATTTAAAATTTTTCTTTATTTTTTTAGTAGAACTATCATTTGGACTATTAACTACATAAGAAGAACCACTTAGTAGTTTTAACTTATTTGGATTATAATCTAAAGTATAACTATAATAACCAATAGGGGTATCACTATTAATGGTAACTGTTGTGGTAATTGTATCTCCAACAGAAACATTTTCTTTAGATGAGGTTACATCAATAGTAGCATTACCACTTGCATATACCATACATGGCATCAACAAGAATAGACTGATTAATAATAAATATTTTTTCATTTTTTTACCTCCAATAAATTATATTTATATATTGATTAAATATTATTTTACAACAGGATGTGAAGTCATCGCAGTTGGCATAGAGTTGTATACTGGTATTTTAAATACAAGTTTTTTATTTAAAATACCTAATTCTTTATAGGAACGATATGTTGAAAGAGCTTCACTAGCAGGTGCTAAAATATTAGTCATATATTGATGAGAATATCTATTATAATAAGTGGTGTTTGGATCAACATCAAATTTTTGATAAAACAAAGTATCTTGACCACGATTTATATAACCATTTGCTACAAAAGAAGCACCATTTACGATTGCCTTATATCTGGTATTCCAAGGAGTTCCATCTAAATCATCAACATATCCTGCTGCTGCTGCAAGTCCTCTTAATACAGGATTACTTCCATATGCACCGATATTATAGAAATTATAAATTCCTTTTAAAGATTTATTTACACTTACTTTATACCATCCACTTGTACAACCATTTCCGGTATATTTAGTTGTTGATACAAGTTTAATAGAATCAGCACTAGTAGCGGTAATATAATTACCATTTGGATATTTTAATTTACTTTTATTTGTTCCAGCACCAGATCTTACATTTAGGTAAGTTCCTGATTTTAATTTGAAATAAGAACCATTTACTGTTCCATATGTTGAACTACTACAAATGTAACCGCTTTTAGTGACATTCCAGTAGTTAGTTACTGTCCCAGAAACTCCTTCATATTTTTTATTAGAGCCACCTTCTTGTTTTACCCTGGCAGCTAAAACACCAGGACTTACATTGTGAGTTTTACCAGCATCTACAAAATAACCTGCATAAGTATTTGTATCAAGCCAAGTATTGTTTAGTATAGTTCTAACAATTGTTTTGTTGTCTAGAGTAGAGTTATAACTTAATTGTTCGAAAGCAAATATATTTTTTTCATTAAAATAATTTCTAGGATCAAGCATAAATGCAATATAAGCATCAGAAGCTCTTCTCCAATCAGGTCTTTCTGCAATAGTGGTAGAAGATAAATAACTCCTTTTTGTAATTTGGGTGTAATTTTTACCAGCTTCTTGATTGATTGCATTTAAGAAACTATCACCAACTTTTTCAGCTTTAAATACCCAGTTTGGATATTTTGAATGAAGATATGTTAAATAAGGACAATAACTAGCAGGAAAACCATTATTTTTTAATGTAGTACAATAAGCGGAGTCAGATTTTGTAATACTACTATATTTGTCAACATATGTTTTACAAATATATCCTGTTTTGTTTGTGAAATATTTAACTTTGTACCATCCATCAGAACAATTACTGGTAGCTTTTGAACTCCCTAGATAATCAAGTTCAGTTCCTAGATAAACTGTATCTTGAATACTTCCAGTAGGGGAAGTTCTGATATAAGCATACTTTTCATTTACTCTATAAGTCCATTTATTTATTGTATTATAATAACTATATTTAGTTGAATTTTTAGTAATAGTTTTAGTTGTTGTAGAAGGGGTTGTAGTAGAAGATGTAGTTGAACCTTTACCAAGTTTAGTATAATTACTACAAATATAACCAGTTTTACCATTAATACTTATTTTATACCAACCATTAGAACAACCTGTTCCTCTATATTTAGAGATGCTTAATAAAGTAATATTTTCATTTTGAGCTAGCGAAGTTATTTTACTATAATTTGTTCCAGCCCCAGTTCTTACATTACTACTGCTTACTCCTGTAACATAAGTAGAAAGAGTAGAAGTTGATAGATAAGTACTACAAACATAACCAGTTTTTCCATTAAGTTTTATTTTATACCAACCATTAGAACAACCTGTTCCTTTGTATTTAGTAGAACTAACTATAGATACATGATTATTATATTTTAAGGTAGCTAGTTTACCATATTTTGAACTTGCTCCAGTTCTAACATTAACACCAGATTTATTAGTGATTGTAGCATTGTATTTAGTATTTAAAACATTAGAACTACATACATATCTGACATAACCTCTGTAATAAACTTTATAGTAACCTGCTGAACAATTATTTCCTTTATATTTAGTAGTGTTATACAAAGTAAGAGCTTCATTATATTTTACCGTACCAATAGAAGTAGAAGAAGTAGTACTGCTTTTGATAGAAGCTCCTGAGGTACTAGTTACAATGACATTACTATTTGAATTATAGTTTTTAGTATAATTGCTACATACATAAGTAGTTTTTTCATTAATATTTATTTTATACCAACCATTAGAACATCCAGTTCCTTTGGATTTTGTTGTATTGCTCAAAGTTAGCATTTTATCATTACTATATTTTTTATAAATATTGTAATTAGTTCCAGCACCATTTCTTGTATTAACTCCAGAAGAATTGTTAACTTTAATTGTATATGTTGAAGTAGAAATGTGACTACTACAAACATAGTTATAACTACCATTTAAGCTTATACGATACCAACCATTAGTACAACCAGTACCACTATATTTAGTTGTACTAGTTAAAGTGACTACATCATTATATTTTAAACTTACTTTACTAGAATAATTAGTACTTGGACCAGTTCTAGCAGAAGTTCCTGTTTCATTTGTAACCCTTCCCATTGAAAGAGCATCTACATTATTTATAAAAAAGAATGTAGCAAATATTACTAATATTGGTAATAATGTTTTTATATTTTTAATTTTATTTTTCATAAAGATAAACCTCACTTTCTATTATTATCTATATATATTATACCATCAAATATTAGTTTTACCTAAAAAAGAGATGGGATTTTTAATAAAATTTACAATTTTTTGACAGTATTAGTTTGGCTTAATTTTATATAATTATGGAAAAACTTAATTTTATATAATTATGGAAAAACTTTAAAAAAAGGTCATTTTGTGTTATAGTTTATTAAAATGAAAGAAAAGAGGATCTTTATGGAAAAAAGAAATATTATCTCTTTAAGTGGAGATTTAGCATCTGGAAAAGGTGTAGTATCAGAAATTTTAATGGATAAGTTAAATTTTGGGATATATAGAAATGGTGAATATTTTAGAAAACTTGCTAAGGAAAAGAATATGACTTTATCTGAGTTTGGAGAATATGTAGAATCACATCCAGAAATTGATATAGAAATAGAAAATAGTGCGAAAAAGTATGCTTTAGATAATGATAATTTTGTTATTGATGCAAGGCTTGGTTGGTATGCTGTTCCAGAATCTTTTAAAGTATATTTAAAAGTTGATATTGATGAGGCTGCTAAAAGAGCATTTAATGATGAAAAAAGAAAAGATTTAGAGAATTTTTTGAGTTTTGAAGAACATAAAAAAGCTTTAATAGAAAGATTTAATGGAGAGAATAAAAGATATTTTAATCTATACGGGGTAAGAAGAGATGATATGAATAATTATGATTTAGTAGTGGATACTACAAGTCTTACTCCAGAAGAAGTTGCTAATATTATTATTAGAGAATACGAATCTTGGAAAAACGAATAAAAGTAAGATTTTGCTACCTATTTTATACAAAAAGAAACCTAAACTTGATAGTGCTACCGACTTTATTTATAATATAATTTTGGTGGAGGTGGGAAAATGAAGTTTTGTGAAAAATTACCAAAACTAAGAAAAGATAACAATTTATCTCAAGAATTATTAGCAGAAAAACTTGGAGTATCAAGACAAGCTGTTTCAAAATGGGAATCAGGCAGTTCTTATCCAGATATGGAAAAAATGATAGAAATGTGCAAGGTACTTAATTGTACTTTAGAAGATTTGCTTGACGATGGTTCTATAAAAGAAAATAGTTCTAGTAATAGTACTAAAATTAATTTTACTAATTATTTTAATGATTTTTTAAAATTTATTACTAAAATTTATAATATGTTTTGTGCTATGAGGTTTAAAGATAAAATCAAATGTTTTTTAGAAATGTGTCTTATTGCTTTTATTCTTTGGATTATCGGAATGATTATATTTAGTTTTTTTGATAGTTTCTTATTTAATTTATTAATTAATATTCCTTATGTTGGTATTTATTTACATGGATTTTTTGAAAATGTATTTATAATTTTATTAGTAGTAGTTGCCTTAATTGTTTTATTTCATTTGTTTAAGATTAGATACTTAGATTATTATGTAACAATAGAAGATCAAAATGTAGAAGATAAAGTTTTAGAAAAACCTAGTTTTGAAGAAGAAACTACTTCTTTAAAACAAAATAAAGAAAAAATTATTATTAGAGATCCAAAACATTCTAAAGCAGGTTTCTTTGATCTTTTAGCTAAAGTAGTGGTAGTTATAATAAAAATAATGTTTATAGTAATTATGGTTTTTTGTATTATTACATTTATTACTTTAGTAATAGGGTTATCTGCGGGAATATATCATATTAAATATGGAATTATTTTTCTATTTACTGCTATATCTTTTTTAGGGCTTTTATTATTGAATTATGTTTTAATTGAACTTATCTTTAATTTTATTATTTCAAAGAAACAAAGTTTTAAAAGAGTATTTATAATTTTAATAACAGGATTAACTTTTTTAGGAGCAGGTATAGGGCTTGTTATTTGTACTTATTTAGGATTTGATAAAACAGATGAGCTTCCAGAGGAGTATGTGAAAAAAGATGAAGCTATAATAAAGATGAATGATAATTTAGTTCTTAATGGAGAACATATTTCTTATAAAATAGATAACTTGCAAGAAGATATAAAATTAAATAGTGATTATTCTTTTGAAAGTATTTGTTATGATGAATATGATGAAGAAAATAATTATAATGTTGTAGAGGTTTATTCTTGTATGGAAGATAATAAAGTTTTAAGTCTTTTATACGAAGATGTAAAAGGTAAAAAAACTAGAGATTATGAAAAGTTTTATTCATCAGAAATAGTTGCAAGTGTTTCTTTGGATAATTATAATAAACTTACTAAAAACCATGAAAAGTATATAACTTATTATGAAGATTATGAATAGTATTATAATAAGTAATTTTTAGGTAAAGATAAGTGTTAGTGTAAAAAACTTTGAGTTAAGCTTTTTTGAAGAACTTAACTTATAATAGTATTAAAAGTAAAAGGAAGGGCAATGCTCTTCCTTTTGAAAAACTACTACCAAGTGTATAAATACACCTGTAACAATCTAAAGTACTTCAATTATACCATTTTTTATAATCATGTCATACTTTTTTATGTTTTTTTATTATTTTGGTCAATCATAGTTTTTTTAATAAAAAAACGAACTACAAAAGTTCGGATATTTTAAATCAGAAGCCCTTTTGGTGGAAGTGTAACAACCACTAGGCACAAATATTTAGTTAGTAATAATTACTAACTAATACATTTATACTATAAATTAATCACCAATCAATCAATTTTTTGCAAATGATGTAATACCAATGATTCCTAATATAAAAGATATCGAATTTCTTTCTGCAATAGATAATAGTAATATTGAAGTGTTAAAAAAAGCTGAATGATTCAATACATTAGTTACCTCTTTAATTAAACAATTCAAGGAAAAATATAACTGGAAAAGAAACAAAAGTTTTAGCTATTGATATTTTAGGCGGATACAAGATGACTTCAAAAATTGAAAGAGAAAAAGATGCTATAGATAAATTTATGGAATTATCAAAAGAAATTGTAGATGATTATATACAAAAACACAGATAGTTGAATTGTAATAAACAAACATAATTTTTTTTGATTTATGCCTTTCCAAAATTATGCTTAAAAGGGATTAAAAATGAAAATTTCTTTTAAGAACCGTTATTGGCTATAACAATAGCGTAGTGTGTTACTAAAATGACATTTTAGTTAATTTCTTTGTAAAATTGCTTGCGCAAAGAACAAATGTTCGCTATAATTGTTTTAGGAACATTTAATAGTTGGGTGGAGCCAAACTTCAAATTGAAGGGAGGCGATAATATGAACAAGAAAGATTTTTTAATCTTTTCTCAAGTAATTACTATCTTATTTTTAATATTATTGCTATTTATAGTTTTAATATAAAAGAAATCCACCTAACTCAGCTTTGATTTAGGTGGAAACCATTATTTATGGCTACACTCAACACTGCAATATTAAGTGTTCCTTTAATATTTTACGAAATTTCTTTCATCTATATACATAATAACATAAAAACGACTTTTTGACAAGTCGTTTTATATTTTTACTCGAAAAGTTCGAGTTTCCTATCAATTTGGAGGGCCTAGTCGGATTTGAACCGACGAATCAAGGTTTTGCAGACCCATGCCTTACCACTTGGCTATAGACCCATTGCTCATTAATTGTAACAAAAAAATATATGATATGTCAATCTATTTAATTATATAAAATTAAAAATAAAATATTACTTTTTGAGTAAAATATTAATAAATTCTCTTTTTTTTATCACTAAGGCATTATTTTATGGTAAAATGTAAATGTTGTTTAAAGGAGTGATATAAATGGAAAAAACTTATATTTTTGGGCATCATAATCCTGACACTGATTCAGTGTGTTCAGCGATTGCGCTTTCATATTATAAGAATAAATTAGGTTTTAATACAGAACCTAGAATTTTAGATGAAATAAATAAGGAAACAGAATTTGTTTTAAAAAAGTTTAAAGTTTCTGAACCTAGTTATTTAGATAATGTAAAATTACAAATAAAAGATATAGAATATCATAAAAATTATTATATGAAAAATACTGATTCTATAAAAAAAGTTTATGACTTTTTATTAGAAAAATCAATAACAGGTCTTCCTATTGTAGATGAAGATAAAAACTTTGTAGGGCTTATTACTTTAAAGATGATTCTTAATAAATTGATTGGAGGTAATCTTAGAAAAATACGTACTTCTTATGATAATATACTTGAGGTTTTAAATGCTAAAGAAATCTTAAGATTTAATGATAATATAGAAGGGGAAGTTTTAGTTGGGGGATATCGTTCAATGATATTTGTAAAGGAAATAAAGCTTTCTGATAAAGATATTTTAGTTACTTCGAATCGTCCAATGATTATTAATTATGCTATTAACGAAGGAATAAAAAATATTGTTGTGGTAGGAACTCAAGATTTAGATCCAGAATGTTATGAAAATGCTAAAAAGAATAAAGTTAATGTTTTTAGAACTAAGTATGATTCGTTTTATACACTAAAACTTATTTCTTTATCTAATTATGCTGAGTTTTTCTGTGATTCTGATCGTGTTACTTATTTTCATGATGATGATTATTATAATGATTTTGTAGATATTTCAAAGAAATTAAAATATAATAACTACCCAGTTATTGATGATAATAATAAATGTTTAGGACTTCTTCGTCTTACTGATTTAGATAATGTAAATAGAAAGAAAGTTATTTTAGTAGATCACAATGAAAGTGGACAAAGTGTAATGGGACTTGGACAATCAGAAATAGTGGAAATTGTTGATCATCATAAAATAGGAGATCTTACTACTAATAATCCAATTAATTTTAGAAATATGGCTGTAGGTAGTACTAATACAATTATTTATCAGTTATATAAAGAAAAAAATATGGAAATTCCAAAAAGTATTGCAGGACTTATGTTATCTGGGATCCTTTCTGATACACTTATTTTGAAAAGTCCTACTACAACACAATATGATAAAGAAGCAGTACTTGATTTATCTAAGATAGCAGATGTTGATTATGAAAAATATGGTATTGAAATGTTTAAAGCTGGTACTTCTTTGAAAGGAAAGACAAAGGAAGAAATTGTAAATACTGATATAAAATCATTTAACTATGATGATGAACTAAGATATGCTGTTAGTCAAATATTTACTTTAGATATAGACTCTGTAATGGAAGATATGGATAGTTATATTAAGTTAATTGAGGAAATGAAAGAAAAAGGTAATTATAAATTCATAGTAGTAGCGGTTACTGATATTTTAAAGAATGGTTCATATTTTATATTTACAGAAAGTGCTAAAGAAATACTAGAGGCAGGATATGCTATGCAAAATATAAAACAGGGTGAATATATAGATGGACAAGTATCTAGAAAAAAACAAATTGTTCCTGCACTTATAAATGGTATAAATAGATTAAAATAAATGAGGATGACTATGGATTTTATTGAGTATGATGAATTGAAAGAAAAATTTAGTAATTTTTTTGATTTTGAAGATTTTGATTATTTTTACCATATGACTGAGAATGGAAATGGTGAAGTAATTTGTGAAAATGGTTTGATGATGGTTGATAAGGATATTTACAAAACTTTAATAAAAATAGAACCTGAAGATGTTTATGATTTTGATAAGTTTTTGGAAACAGGTAAGGGTAATACAGATTTTAGAAAAGAAATGGTAATTATTAAGACTCCAAAAGAGGAAACAGATTATCTAGTTAGTGACAATTCTTTAGAAACTGATGATTGGACTTGCTTAGAAAAAGCTAACTATTTAATTTATCCTAAAGATATCGCAGGTTACATAAATATAGAAGATAAATGTTTCTATGAAAATTATAATTCTTTATATCCTTTGACTATAGAAGAAAATAATAGAGTTTTATAAAATAAAATAGTGCAATTTAAACGCACTATTTTTGTTTTTTTTTGAATAATTATAGTATAACCATATTTATTTGCTATTTTCATAACAGTTTCAAATGTAAATCTTCTTACACCTCTTTCGTAGCTTTGAATTGTTATACCACTTAGACCTATGCTTTCACCGAATTTATTTTGATTAAGTCCTGTCCATTCTCTCATTATCTTCATTACATCTTTTTCGTTATATTTATTAGCCACTAATTTCATATATTTCACCTCTGTTGACAAGGATACATTATGAATGTATAATTGGTTTATATTCCATACTTAGAGTATGTATTGTGTGAAATTTTATACACGAAAAACAAGTTTTTTGGATATAATTTTATACATAAAAAAATAAAGAAAGAGGTAAATATATGTCGACTGAATATAAAATATATTACACTGATGAAAGTGAACTTTATGTTAATAAATCAAAAGAAGAAAAAGAAAGAATAAGACTTGAAATAGTTAAAATGGCTCCAGAAAGGGGAATAAAACCTACTGCTAGATATTTTAAAACTTATCCCTCAACAGTTAGAAATATTATGAAAATATATAAGGAAAAAGGAGAAGAAGGATTAAAGTTTAAAAGATAGTATTTCTGTTATAATAAGTATAACTTTAATATACTTTGACTTCTAATAAATAATACTTTACTATAATAAGATAGATGATTAGTAAATATACTAAAAATAAGGTGCTAAGTTCAGATATGATCCGTTTATTAATATATAAAAGTTTGTATTCTATTGCAAATTTTTATTTTGTTACTTTAAAATTAAAAAAATAATTTAAAAATTATGTTCCTTAACACAACTTAAAGAAAAACAAAAATTTATGTTATAATATGATATAAGTAATACTTTTATTTTACTAGAAAGGTGGTTTATAAAATGAATTTAGAAATTGATGTGAAAAAATTACTTGAAAAAACAAAAGAAGAAACAACAAAATTATCAGAAAAAATGAAAGATGAGTTTGAATATCAAATCATTAAACGAGGTATAAGTTATTTTAAAAAGAAAAATGTTGTTGCAGTTTATAAAAATGGTAAAACCTATTATTCTCATGTTGTAAGTGATAATGGTATTGATGAATATAATGTTAAAATAGCTGAAACAGAAGATGGGATTGGTATGGAATGCAATTGTCCTTATCAGTATCCATGTAAGCATGAATATGCAACTTTACTTGCTATTGATAATAAAGACATAAATGAAAGTGAATTATTACCAGAACCAGAATATATTAGTTATGATTTACATGATATTATTGAGAAAATACCATCTGATGAATTAAAAAAATATATTATTGAAAGAGTTGCAATAACAAGGCTTGTTTTTAATGATATGGAAACTTTTAATAAACGATTTAATAAGTATATTCCTATTCAAAAAGAAGAATACTATTATAATCGTTTATATAATTTACTAGTTATGAAGATGGATGTTAATGAATTAATTAATGATTATATGGATATCATAAAACAATATATTGATTACAAAAATTATAAACAAGCATTTGTTATTATTAGATCTTTAGTTAATGCTTTTTATAAGGTAGAAAAAAATACTAGTTTGGAACAAGTTGAAGATGGACTTATTGCTAAATTGGGTATGTATTCAAGAATCGTTTATAGAAAAATTGAAGAAGAAGAAAAGCAAAAAATTAGCGATTGGATTAATGAATTAATAGAACAAGACTTTTTCAATGATGTATATTTAGAAGATATGGTTTTAACTATAAAATAAGGTGACTATAAACAAGAAGGAGATGAAAAATTATATTTAAAATATGTAAATAATAGTTCTATGCCTTATGCTTTAAAATTAGATAATCAAGATGAAGTTGTGTTTAGGAGAAATAAATAATAATGATAAATTCTATATGCAGTTAAAAATGATAAGGCTCTTTTTTTATTTATGTTGAATATATTTTGAATTTATCATTATAAATGGCACTATTTTTAAAACTTAGAAAAATGTTTTATTAAACTTTGTCTATTAAAAGTAAAAAATATAAGAGTATATAAAAACAAATAATTATTTTAATATAATTCTACAAATATCTTTTTTTACCTTGCATATATTTTTTTAGGTGATATTATCATGTTTGTCAAAAAAAATAACGAAAGAATTAAATGGATCTTTTTAATAGTAATACTTCTTTTTTTAATAATCTTTTTTAAAATAGTTTATGTGCAAGTATTTTCTTATGACAAATTAAGTACTCTTTCTGATGACTTATGGAGTAGGGAACTTCCAATTAGTGCATCACGTGGTAAAATATTAGATCGAAATGGAGTGGTGCTTGCAGATAATATAACAATAACAAGTTTAATTATTATACCTAATCAAGTTAAAGATGCTGAAAAGGTTTCTAAGGTATTAAGTGAAATATTAGATACTTCTTATGAAAATATGTATGCTCATGTAACAAAAAAGACTTCAATTGAAAGAGTGCATCCTGAAGGAAGAAATTTATCTTTTGAAATTGCGGATAAAATAAATAGTTATAGTTTTGATGGAGTATATTTGGTTAAAGAATCAAAGAGGTATTATCCTAATAAAAATATGCTTTCTCATGTACTTGGATATACTGGAGTAGATAATCAAGGTCTTTCTGGAATTGAACTTTTATATGATGAATATTTAACAGGGGAAGACGGTGCTATTAAATATTATAGTGATGCTAAGGGTAATAAACTTGATATGGCTGAAGTCTATAGAGAACCAGAAGCAGGGCTTGATGTAATGCTTACAGTTGATTACGATATCCAGGTTTCTGTTGAAAGGGAACTTGATAATATAGTAAAATCATTTTCTCCAGATCATGCCCTTGCTGTTGCAATGGATCCAAATACTGGAGAAATCTTGGCAATGAGTTCCAGACCTGATTTTGATCCTAATAATTATAAAAAGTATAATAGCCAAACTTTAAATAGAAATTTACCTATTTGGATGACTTATGAACCAGGTTCAACATTTAAAATAATAACAACGGCATCTGCGGTAGAAGAAGGCGTGGTAAATCTAGAAAAAGATACATTTTATGATAGTGGATCAGTTACAGTAAGTGGAGCAAAACTTAGATGCTGGAAAGCTGGTGGACATGGACATCAAACTATGCTAGAGGTATTTGAAAATTCTTGTAATCCAGGATTTGTAAAGATGGGATTTTCTCTTGGTAAAGAAAAATTATTTAGTTATTTAGATTTGTTTGGTTTTGGAGATAAAACAGGAATAGATTTAAATGGTGAAGGAAAAGGTATAATCTTTAATGTTGGAGATGTAAAAGATTTAGAGCTTGCTACTACTTCTTTTGGTCAAGGGGTAAGTGTAACACCATTACAACAAATAACAGCAGTTTCTTCAATAGTTAATGGAGGTAATTTATATAAGCCATACATAATGAAAAGTATTTTAGATAGTAAGACTAATAATGTTTATTTAGAAAATAAAAAAGAATTTGTTAGAAAAACTATAAGTAAGAATACTTCTAATATTATGAGAATGGCTCTTGAAAGTGTTGTAGCAAAAGGTGGTGGAAAAGTTACTTATATAGATGGTTATCGTGTTGGAGGAAAAACTGGAACAGCCCAAAAAGTAGAAAATGGAAGGTACTTAGAAAATAATTATATAATGAGTTTTATGGCAGTTCTTCCTAGTAATGATCCTGAAGTTGTTCTTTATTTAGCAATAGATAACCCTAAAAAAACAGCTCTTTTATCAAGTTATACTACAACACCTTTTGTTAGAAAAATACTTCTTGATATAATAAATATTATGGATATAGAAAAACAACCAAATCAAAAAGAAAAGGATTATGAATGGATGGATAAAAAGTATTATGATGTTCCGAATGTTGTAGGAATGACTAAAAAAGAAGCAAAGAAATACTTGTCTGATTTTGAAATTGTTTTTGTTGGAGATGGTGATATAGTACTTGAACAAACTCCAAAAGCAGGTACTAGATATTATGAAACTGGTACTATAAAACTTCTTTTAGGTAGTAAATAGAATTATTTGTACTGTCAAGAGTGGTAAAATGCATAAAAAAACATAGTTAAAAATTAAGATATGTAGTATAATGTTTTGAGAAGAAGAGGTGTATTTTATGTTAATACTAACAAAGTCTATTTTGTCAATAATGGTAGGTTTTATAATAGCGGTAATATTAGGTCTTTTGTTAATTCCTGTTTTAAAAAGAATTAATTTTGGACAAAGGATTAGTGAATATGTTGGAGAATCTCATAGAAAAAAAGAAGGTACTCCTACAATGGGGGGACTTATATTTATTATTCCTACTATTTTAGCTATTTTATTTTTAGTTATAGATGGAAGACTTGAAATGACATATAATTTACTTATTATGATGGTTGTCTTTGTATTGTATGCTTTTATTGGATTTTTAGATGATTTTTTATCTCTTAAACGGGGAAAAAATGAAGGACTTACGGTAACTCAAAAGTTTATTTGTCAGATAATAGTAGCAATTATTTTCTTTGCAATATATATGAAATATAATGGTAATACTTATTTTACTATATCTACTTTAGGTATTAATGTTGATTTGGGATGGCTTTATGGAGTATTTATTTTACTTCTTTTAGTAGGATTTTCAAACGCTGTTAATTTAACTGATGGTTTGGATGGTTTATCTGGAGGACTTAGTGCTATTGCTTTTGTTGCTTTTGCTCTTATTTCCTTATTTATTGGCAAAGAAGATGTAGGATTTTTCTGTTTTGTGTTAACTGGAGCACTTGCAGGATTTCTTATGTTTAATGCATACCCCGCGAGGGTTTTTATGGGTGACACTGGATCTCTCGCCTTAGGAGCAGTTCTAGCTACTGTTGCAATACTTACTCGTAGAGAAGTTACCTTGTTTGTAATTGGGCTTGTATTCTGTTTAGAAACGTTAAGTGTAATGATTCAAGTATTTTGGTATAAGCTTAAGAAAAAAAGATTGTTTTTGATGACTCCTATTCATCATCATTATGAAAGAAAAGGTTATGAAGAACCAGATATTGTTAAAGGTTTTTGGCTTGCTGGTATAATATGTGCTGTACTTGGAATATTCTTTGCAGTGTGGATATAAGAAAGTTTTAAAAAATAACATTTATGCTTTGTGCATAAATGTTATTTTTTGGGGTAAATTTATGTTTATATAAACGACATAAAAAAGTAATAACATAAAAATAACTTGTAACAATGTTAGTTTTATGTTAAAATAAGGCTCATTCAAGGGGGATTTATATGCAAAAACATTTTATTGATAATTTGACTGGTATATATAATGAGGAGTATTTAAAATTTAATTATCAAAAATATTTAGACGAAAATCCTAATTCTAATTTTATTATGATTGATTTTGAAAAATTTAAAGCTATTAATGATACATTTGGTCATAATATAGGAGATGATTATTTAAAAATATTTGCTAAAATTTTAAATGATAGTTTTAAAAATTCTATTTCAGTAAGACTTCATGGAGATGAATTTGCGGTTTTAACTAAATATAGCGAAGATCATATTGAAAAAATATTTGATTTATGTGATCAAAAAATTTTACTTGCGGAACTTGAAGGGAAGATACCTAAAAAATTTAAGTATAATGCTGGTTCTTCAAAGGCTGAACATGGTATAAATAATACAAAAGAAAAATCTGATTATATGATGTATTATGCTAAAAAAAATAATTTAAGATATCAAAAGTTTTCTCCACTTGTTTTAGAGGAAAAAGAAAAGTCAGATAGCTATTTAAAGACTATTGATTCTTTTTTGAAGGAAGATGCTTTTTCTTATATGACTAGACAATTATTTAATGGTGAATCTGTGCCTCAAAATATATTTCAAATTTATACAAAAAATAGCAATGGCTCTTCTATATTTGATAATAATAGGTATGAAATTTTGAAAGAGTCTTCAAAACTTTTGCAATTTGATGTTTATAATATTCAACGTTTAATGGAAAAACTGAAAGTTGAAGATAAGAAAATGATAATTACTTTTGATTTTAAATCATTAATAAATACTCCAAATATTTTAGAATATTTAAAGACTTTTAAGGATTTTGCATCTGTGTCTTTTAATAATATAATTTTAAGTGTAGATGTAAATGGATTGAATGAAGTTCAAGTGCAAAAGCTTATTGATAGTATTCAGGTTTTGAGAGAACTTGGTTTTTTAATACGTTTGGAAAAATTTTCTAATATAATTGGCGATAAAATATGGGAAGAGTCAGATGTTAATTATATTAAAATATCGAATGAATATTGGAAAAATGCAGAGAAAAATTTTAAAACTGCTTTATCGCTTGAAAATAAAGTTTTAACTTATGAAAAATGTAATATTATTCCAGTATTTGAATTTATTGAAAAAGAAAAGGAACTTAAGTTTTTAAGAGATTTTACTCCTGATAGTACTTTGTTTAGTGGAAATTATTTTTCTGATGAAAAAAAATTAGTTTTAAAATGATTGTTTTTAGATAAAAATCCTGGCTTTTAATTGTCTATTAAAAAAATAGTGTAAAAATTATTGTTTTTACACTATTTTTTTGCTTAAATTAAGGATTATTCCTATACTTACGATAGTAATGAGTAAACTACTTCCACCATAAGAAATAAAAGGAAGAGTTACTCCGGTTACAGGAATAAGTCCAATTACTACGGATAGATTAAGTATTGTTTGAAAGATTATTTGAAAACCAAGTCCAAAGATTACATATTTTTTAAATAAATTTTCTTGTTCTAGTGCTAGCTTTATAATCATTGTAATTAGTATTGCAAAAAGAAATATTACTGTTAGAGCTCCGATTATGCCAAATTCTTCACAAATAATTGAAAAAATAAAATCAGTTTGAGGTTCTGGAAGGTAAAAATGTTTTTGTCTTGACTCTAAAAAACCAAATCCTAGTAAGCCTCCTGGTCCTATTGCATATAAACTTTGGATTATTTGAAATCCAGTTCCTAAAGGATCGCTCCAAGGATTTAAAAAAGATGTTATTCTCTCGAGTCTATAAGGCGCGATAAGGATAAGAATAACTGCTCCGATTACTCCAATTACTGCGAAGATATAAAAATATTTCATATTCACGCCACTTATAAATAATAATGCGATTACGGACATTACTAGAATTACTCCGGTACCAAAGTCTGGCTGGAGCATAATAAGTAAAAATGAAAGAGCCATTATTAGTAAAACAGGAATAATATTTTTAAAACTTTTATATGCTTTTCTGTGATCACTTAAGTATTTAGCAGTAAAAATGATTATTGCAAGTTTCATGGCTTCACTAGGCTGAATTCCAAATGAGCCTATACCAAACCAACTTCTTGAACCGTTTCTAATTACTCCGATACCAGGAATTAAAACAAGAATTAAGAGGATGAAACTTAAAATTAAGAATATTTTGGAATATTTATAGAAAAAATCTGAATTAAGTTTAATTATTATAGACAATAAAGCAAAACCTAAACCAATAAAAATAGCTTGTTGTTTAACATACTTTAAACTATCTCCAAATTTATAATCAGCCCAGATATAAGAAGATGAGTATATCATTAAAAGACCAATAGCAATGAGTGAAGACATAGCAATAAAAAGAAGTAGTCTTTTATTTTTTAACATAAGATCACCTTAGTTAATCATATGAAAAATCTTAAAGATAAATTAAATTTTTATGTGATAATTTCAAAATAAAAATGTGTCGTATTTTGTAAATGAAAAGTTGTTATTGTTAGTAATAATTTTTCCATAATAAGTAATAAGAAGTCAGTAAATTTAAAATTTTTTATGATTTTGCGCTTTAAATTTTAAATTTTTCTTGACTTTTTATTTTTATTCTTTAAAATAGTGAGTTAATTTTAGAAGTTGTTTCTAAAAAATTAAGGGAGGTTTAAGATGAAAAAAAGGTCTAAGAAGTTTAAACTTGTTATGTTTTTAGCGTTCTTTGCTATGATTTTCACTGGTGTAATGATATACGCTCAAAATGAAAATGGTAAAATCAATCTATCAAAGACTGCGACAAAAATATATGAAAAAGTTTCAAATGATAACTTAGAATATGGAAGGTTTGCAAAAGTTGATTTGAATATTACTGCTAATCCATATACTGAAAGTACATCTGTAAATGGAAAACTTGATATTGTTATCGTATTTGATGGTTCTGGTAGTATGCAATATGATCAAAGATTAATCAATGCACAAGCTGCTGCAAGAGACTTTGCCAATACTTTGATGGATGATACTGGTAATGTTCAAATTGGTTTTGTAGAATATGGTTCCGACTTAAAAGATAGTTTAGCTATTACTGATGATAAAGATGAAGTTTTAGAATTCATTAATACTAAACTTGATGCTGATGGTGGAACTAATTTACAAGCTGGTATAGCAAAAGCTAATGATTTATTAGCAACTGGTGGCAGAAGTGATGCCAAAAAAATAGTTATAATTTTAACTGATGGTGTGCCTACATTCTTCAATTATGATGGTGACCGTTATGGTAGAGGAAATAGTGATAATTCAGTATGTGTAGAATATACGGGAAAAGGAAATAATAAAAGATGTACTAAGTATATGAAACCATCTGAAGCCGCTAAAATAGAGCTTGATGCTTTAAAAGCAAAATATAGTGATGCAGATGTTTATACTATAACTTTTGGAAATGAGCCAGAAGCTGCTAGTATACTTGCAAATATTAATCCTGAAAATAAAGAACCATTATACAAGAATTATAAAGCTTTATCAGGAAGTGATTTGAAAGAAAATTTTGAAGAAATTATTGAACTTTCAAAAAATATCATAGGTAAGAATAGTGTTGTAACAGATGTTATTCCAAGCAATTTTAAATTAACTGATGAGTCAAAACAAGAACTTATTTCAGCTGGAGTTACTGTTACAGAAAATAGTGATGGCACTACAACACTTACTTGGAATGTTGGAAATATCGAAGCAGGTAAAACAAATACTTTATCTTATGAAGTAAAAGCAAATGATGATTATCATGGTAGTATGTATACAAATGAATCTGCTACTTTATCTACTACAGTAGAAGATACAAATCCATACTATGATAGTGAAAATCTTAGTTTGAACTTTGAAAAACCAACTGTAGAAATTCCTGCTATAACAAATGATGATCATTATAACAATAATGAAAGTTATACTGGATATGAAGGGGAAACAATCACTGGAACTTCTATTTTAACAAATGATTTGAATAAAAACATAGAAACAGATTCAGAAAATGCTAGTGTTACTGTAACTGATAAAATAGTAATAGTAGAAAATGATAATGTTGTAAAAAATAGTGATGGAACTTATTCGGTTTACAAAAATTCAGTAAAACAAGGAGTTCTAACTATTAACGAAGATGGAACTTTCTCTTTTGATTCTGTCTCAGGAGTAACCGGAGAAGTAAATTTTGATTATTATATTGCAACTCTTATTAATCCAAATAGTGAAACTGGAGTAGTTTATAGTAATACTTCAACTGTTACAATAAAAATACTTGCAAGAAGTGTTACAACTATTTCTGGAGAAAAAATTTGGAATGATAATAACAATCAAGATGGTAAGAGACCAAAACAAATAACAGTAGAATTATATGCTGGTGATGATTTTGTTACTTCTAAAGAAGTAAATGCAAGTAGTAACTGGACTTATAGTTTTGATAATTTATATGTTTATCAAAAAGGTCATGAAAATGATGATAGTTACAAAATAAATTATACAGTAAAAGAAAAAGAAACTACTAAGGATTATACTGTAAGTTATGATGGATATGATATTATTAATACCCATGAAATAGAAAAGACAAAAGTTGAAGGTATAAAAACTTGGGATGATAATGATAATCAAGATGGTAAGAGACCACAACAAATAATAGTAGAACTTTATGCCAATGGTGAAAAAGTTGCTGAAAAAGAAGTAACTGCAAGTAGTAACTGGAGTTATAGCTTTACTGACTTAGATAAATATAAAGATGGTAAAGAAATAACTTACACTATTGATGAAGTTGCAATTCCAGGTTATACAAAGAAAATAAATGGTTATAACATAACTAATACCCATGAAATAGAAAAGACAAAAGTTGAAGGTACAAAAGAATGGGTAGATGAAAATAATAAAGATGGTTTAAGACCAGATTCAATCACAGTAGAACTTTATGCTAATGGTGTAAAGGTAGCTGAAAAAGTAGTTACTGCTAGTGACAACTGGAGTTATAGCTTTACTGACTTAGATAAGTATTCTAATGGTAGCACAATAACTTATACAGTAGAAGAAAAGAAAGTAGATAACTATGAAACAAGTGTAGAAAAACAAAATGATAAATTTATTATTACTAACACACATGAAGTTAAATCTGTAACAGTAAGCGGTACCAAAACTTGGGTAGATGGTAATAATAAATATGGAAGACCAGATTCGATCACAGTTAATTTAACAGGAAAAGCTGGGGATGAAACAGTAGTTTCAAAATCAAAAGTAGTAACTGCAAGTAGTAACTGGACTTATGAATTTACTGATCTTCCAGAATATAAAAATGGTAAAAAGATTACTTATACAATAAGTGAAAATGCTGTTAAAGATTATGATACTACTATAGATGGATATGATATTACAAATACTTATAATCCAGAAACAACTTCAGTTAAAGTCACAAAAACTTGGGATGATAATAATAATCAAGATGGTTTAAGACCTGGTTCAATTACAGTAGAACTTTATGCCAATGGAGAAAAAGTTGCTGAAAAAGAAGTAACTGCTAATGATAACTGGACTTATGAGTTTACTAATTTAGTAAAATATGCTAAAGGAGTAGAAATAAATTATACAATTAAAGAAAAATCAGTTGCTGATTATGATACTGTTATAAATGGGTATAATATAACAAATAAACATATTCCAGAAGTTGTTTCAAAAACAGTAAAAAAAGAATGGAATGATGATAACAATAGAGATAAAGTAAGACCTGAATCTATTACGGTTATTCTATTAAAAGATGGTAAAGAAGAACAAGAAATAACTTTAAGTGATGATAATAACTGGACTTATACATTTAACAATTTACCTAAATATAGAGATGGAGGCGTAGTTGTTAAATATTCAGTAGAAGAAATTGAAGTAAATAAATATGAAACAGATATAGAGAAAAAAGATGATGGTTTTGTTATAACTAATACCCATGAAATAGAAAAGAATAATTTAGTGATTAATAAAACTTGGAAAGATAATAATAACCAAGATAGAGTAAGACCAGATTCTATTAATGCTACTGTTATTGGTACAGTAGATGGAAATGAAGTATCACGACAAATAGTGACTATTAAAGCATCAGATAACTGGAGATATGAATTTACAGATTTACCTAAAAATAGCAATGGCGCTGAAATAACTTATACAGTTGTTGAAAATGATATTTTAGATAGTGATGGAAGTATTCTTTATAAAGCTGAAGATGCTAAATATAACGATAATGTTGTAACTCTTACAAATACTCATGAAGTATACAAAATAGATATAACTGGAGAAAAAAAATGGGTAGATAGTAATGATAAAGATGGTTTAAGACCAGATTCAATTATAGTAGATCTTTATGCTAATGGTGTAAAAGTTGCATCAAAAGAAGTAAAGGCTTCTGATAATTGGAAATATACATTTACTAATTTAGATAAAAATCAAAATGGTGAAGAAATAAATTATACAGTAGATGAAACAGTGGATAGTGAAACTGCTAAACATTATTCTATGGATTATGATGATGATAATAATTTCATAATCGTTAATACCCATAGTCCAAAAGACGTTACAGTAAGTGGAACAAAAACTTGGAATGATGACGATAATAAATATGGAAGACCAGATTCAATTACAGTAAATCTATTTGCAAATGGAGAAAAAATTGATTCAAAAGTAGTAACATCAAATGATAATTGGAGTTATAGCTTTACTAATCTTCCAGAATATAAAAATGGAAATCTAGTTAATTATACAGTTAATGAAGATAATGTGTTAGATTATGATACTACTATTGAAGGTTATAATATTACTAACACTTATAACCCTACAACAATAGACATAACTGGCTTAAAAACATGGGATGATAATGATGATCAAGATGGAATAAGACCAGACAATATAACAGTTATTTTATACGATCATTTGGATAACGTAGTAGATAGAACAATCGTAAGTGAAGATACTAATTGGACTTATACTTTTGAGAATTTACCAAAATATGCGAATGGAAAAGAAATAAAATATACTGTTAAAGAAGTAACAGTTGATGGGTATGAAACTATTATAAATAATTACGATATAACAAATACTCATAATCCTGAAGTAATTTCATTTAAAGTAACAAAACAATGGTTAGATAACAATAATCAAGATGGAATAAGACCAGATAAAATAACAGTTAAATTATATAGAAATGATATTCTATACACAACTGCTGTAATAAGTGCTTCAAATGACTGGACTTATACTTTTGAAAATTTACCTAAATATATAAAAGGTAGACTAATTGAATATAAAATAGTTGAAGATGAAGTAAAAGGTTATACTTCAGATATAAAAGATTCTATTACCGCTTCTAAAGAAAATAATAATGTAGCAAGCTTGGCTTTAGTAAATACTCATGAAGTAGAAAAGATAGATATTAAAGTAACAAAGACATGGAAAGATAACAATAATGAATCTAATACAAGACCAAATTCTATTAATGTAAATATCTTTGCAAATGGAGAGTTATTTAAACAAATTACTTTAACTAAAGATATAAACTGGATATATATATTAAATGATTTAGATAAATTTAAAGATGGTAAAGAAATACTTTATACAATTGAAGAACTAAGTGTAAATAATTATATAACTACTTATGATGGTTATAACATAATTAACACTTTAAAAGAAGTTAAGAAACCTATGGTTAAACAATTAAAAAGTATTACTAATACTGAAATAACTCCTCCTTATACTGGGGTTAATGATTCTGATGATAACAATCTAATAGTTAGTTTAGTTATTCTAACAGTATCTACAGTATTAGCAGTACCAACTAGAAAATTATTATTAGATTAATATAAAAGAGCTATTGCGATTTTAGCAATAGTTCTTTTTTTAAACTTTTTTGCTATGTTGTAGTTTTTGGGGGATGAAATGAGTAATCATTATATACCTT
>JBJEDW010000003.1:0-23499 GCA_051872415.1 Bacilli bacterium | reverse complement strand
GATTGTTATAATAATGCAACGCCTTCTGGAATAGAAAAAGCAAAACAAGAAGAAGCGAGTGAATATGAAGCATATAAAGCCAAGGTAAAAGCAGAAAAAGATGCAGAGATAAAAAAAGAAAAAGAAGAAGAGCAAAAAAGAATTAAAGCAAATGCAGCGAAGGTTTCATCAAGTTCATCAAGTTCTTCAAGTTCAACAGGTTCAAAAGGTTTAAAAGGAACAAAGTATAGAACAGCATATAGTAAAATTAAAATACTTAAAACGTTTGATTCAAGTAATTGTAATAAAGTTGTTTCTATAAAGGGAAAGAATTCTATAACAATTGCGCAAAGCCTTGCTTATACAGGTTCATATTATGTAGTTGGTATGATATCAAGAAGTGATAATGCTAAACTTTTTGTCTATAATAAAAATGGAAAATTGGTAACAACACATTCTGCTAATTCTTTGGGACATTCTAATGGATTAACTTATGGAAAAGATGGTAAAATATATGCAATACATGGTTCTAGTGATAATAAACTTTATTGTGTTTCGGGAGCAAATATAGCTGTTAAAGGTAATATACAAAAAAATTGTGTTACTCTTAAACATTCTCCAAGTGGACTTGCTTATGATTCTTATTCCGATAAATATTATTTTAGTTCAAAATCTTATTTTCGTGTTTATAATTCTAATTGGAAATACTTATATTCAATAAAATACAAGAGAAGAATTTTAGCACAAGATATTGGAGCTTATGGTGGTAGAGTTTTACAAGTAATAAGTGGTGATGGTAATTATATAGATATGTATAATAACAATAATAAAAAATATCTTGGATCTTTTAAAGTTAGTTTAGGACCAGAACTTGAAAGTGTGGCAGCTGATTCAGAAGGACATTTAATGTTTTTGTTTCATTCTGCTAGTGGTCCTGAAACTTTATGGATAACAAAAAAGCCAGTGTTTGATTAAGTGGATAAGGTTATAAAAATAAATCTTGATGTGATAAATAATGATATAATATGCTAAAAAGATATGTAAAATAATGAATAAAAAATTGCAATAAAATTTGGTTTGTTTGATGTTAAAAAACACTTGACTTTAAGAATATATTTTGTTAATCTTATGCTAAGAAGGAAAGATATGAAAAGATTAAAATATTTTATAGTGGTATTTATTGTTATGTGCTTTGTTGGAATTTGTAATGTAAATGCTGAGGTGGCTAGAGTACCAGGTCAAATTACTACTAAGGAAGACTTGATTTATTACATTTATTATTATGGCGGAAGTGCTAAAATAGTTGGAGATAAGGTTCAACTTACAAGTAGTTTAGATCTTAATGTTGTTCTTCTTTTTGCTAATACTGAAGCAATAACACTTGATTTAAACGGAAATCATTTATATTTTAGTGGTTCCGATGCTATTAAAGTTCTTTCTGGTTCAACTAAGAATATTACAATTACAGATTCAAGTAAGTCAGATAATGATTATATTAGAGCTCAGTCTGCAATCGCTATATATAATTATGGACTTTCTGTAGTAACTGTTGAAAATACTAAGGTAATTTCAAATGGAAATGATAAGATGACTATCTATGGAGCTGGTGGTAATACTACTAATGTTGTTAATACTGAAGTTCAAAGTCAATATAAGGGTATTGTAGCTTCAACTAGCTCAAAAATTAATGTTAAAAATTCAAATGTTGTTTTTGGCAATCCAAATGGAGATTGCGGAATATGTGTAAGTGGCTCAAATGCAGTTGTTAATGTTAATAATTCTAATGTTACTATGTCTGATAGTGCAACATCTGCAAAAGCAATATATGTTAATGCTGCGACTTCTAGTGTAAATATTAATGGAGGAACTTTTAAATCTTCTAATTATGCAATGCTTGTTAGTGCTGGAACAGTTGTAGTAAATGGAGGAGAGTTTGTTAGTACTTCTAATTCTGGAGTTAAATTGGAATCTGGTGCTAAAGCTACATTTAATACTGCTAAGATTAAATCTTCAAATGGTACAGCTTATTGGGCATTGTTAATGCCAAGTACTGCTAGTTTGTCTTCATATGTTGGAACAGATTATTTTGTTGATAATTCTAGTACTGCTTTAGATTCAGAAGCTGGTGTGTTATATACTACTACAAAAGAAATTAATTTTTATGCTAAACCTAAAACTGCTAAATTAAGTACTACAACTTATGTTTATAATGGTTATAAAAAAGCTCCAAGTGTTGTAGTAAAAGACGCTAATGGTAAAACTTTGGTAAAAGATACTGATTATAAATTAACATATCAAAGTGGAAGAGTTTATGTAGGTAAGTATTATGTTCAAATTACTTATATAAACAAATATGCAAGTTTTGGAACTAAAAAACTTTACTTTGTTATTAATCCAAAACCTACTTCTATTTATAAATTAACTGCTGGAGATAATAAGTTTACTGTTACTATTAATAAGATGAAAACTCAAATTACTGGTTACCAAGTAATGTATTCTACAAGTAGTAAGTTTAGTTCTTATAAGACTTATAAAATTAAAAATACTTCTAATAAAGTTACTTTAAAGGGTCTTAATAAGAAGAAATATTATGTTAAAGTTAGAACATATAAGGTTGTAAATGGTGTTACTTATTATTCAAGTTGGTCTAAAGTAAAGACAGTTGTTACTAAATAGTACAAAAAAGTGTGCATTGAAAATGCATGCTTTTTGTTTGGAAATTTGTGTTTTTTTCTTTTGTTTTTATCTATTTAATGTTATAATTTTGTTAAATTAGGAGGTTATGCTTATGGACTTAGCAGTTATGAAGAAAAGTTTTTCTGATAATTTAAAAAAAATAGATGATTTATGGAGGTTACTTTGAAGTAGATTCTAGACTTGATGAAATTAAATCTTTAGAAGAAAAGGTTAACGATTCTGATTTTTGGAACGATGCTGAAGAGGCTAATAAAGTTATTGAAAAGTTAAATTCTTTGAAAAGTAGTATGAGTTCTATTACTGAACTTAAAACAGAGATTAAAGATTCTCTTGATTTGATAGGGCTTTTAGAAGAAGAAATAGATGATGATATTCTTTTGTATGTTGAGAACAGTTATTCTACTTTGGAGGAACGCATTTCTAAGCTTGAAATAGAATTGTTACTTGATGGTGAATATGATGGTAATAATGCTATTGTTGATATTCATTCTGGTGCTGGGGGACTTGAGGCTTGTGATTGGGCTTCTATGCTTTATAGAATGTATGATAGATGGTGTTTTGCTAAAGGTTATAAAGTTGAAGTTTTGGATCTTTTGGAAGAAGAAGAGGCTGGAATAAAGAAAGTTTCATTTTTAGTAAAAGGTCTTAATGCATATGGTTATTTAAAGTGTGAAAAAGGAATTCATCGTTTGGTTCGACTTTCTCCTTTTGATTCTAATAATAAGAGGCATACATCTTTTGCTTCTGTTGAAGTTACTCCGGAGATAGATTCAAGTATTTCTGTAGATATTAAAGATGAAGATTTGAAAATTGATGTTTATAGGAGTAGTGGTGCTGGGGGACAAGGAGTTAATACTACTGATAGTGCTGTTAGGGTTACTCATTTACCTACTAAAATTGTGGTTACATGTCAAAATGAGAGAAGTCAAATTAAGAATAAAGAGAAGGCTATTTCGATTTTAAAGGGTAAACTTAAGCTTTTAGAAATTGAAGCAAAAGAAAAAGAAATGTCTAATATAAAGGGTGAAAGCAAGAATATTGATTTTGGTTCTCAGATAAGAAGTTACGTTATGCATCCTTATTCTATGGTAAAAGATCATAGAACAGGATGTGAAACTAGTAATGTTTCTAAAGTGTTAGATGGGGATATTGATATGTTTATTGAAGCTTATTTAAGGAGTTGATATTTTGGATACTGTACTTAGTAAGATATATAATAAAAATAAAATTAAAAGATATTTAAGGGTTCTTTTAGGAGTGCTTATTTGTGCTTCGACTTATAATGTGTTTATTCTTCCGTATGATATTGTTTTTGGTGGAGTAGGGGGAATTAGTATTATAGTAGAGCATTTTTTAGATATTAAACCTTCTGTTATTATGCTTTTTTTCTCTTTGATTTTTTGTTTTATTGGAGCTTTGTTTTTGAGTCATGAAAAAGTGATTAGATCTTTATTTGGAGCTTTGCTTTTTCCTGTTTTTGTTGAGCTTACTTCTTTTTTGGGAAATATTGTAATAATAGATAATGCTGATATGTTAGTTATTTCTTTGTTTGGAGGAATTTTATATGGTTTTGGTTTAGGTCTTATTATGAAATCAGGTTTTACTCTTGGAGGAACAGACTTTTTAACACAGATTGTTAATAAGTATTTTAAACTTACTATGGGTACTTCTATGCTTTTGGTTGAAGGTACAATAGTTGTGATTGGGGCATTTATATTTGGAATGACTAATTTTATGTATGCTGTTGTTATCCTTTATTTGATTACTTTTTTAGTTGATAAGGTTGTTTTGGGAATTTCTGATAAGAAGGCTTTTTATATAATTACAAAGAAGAAAAAAGAGACTATGGATTATGTTATTAATGAGTTAGGGCATACTATTACGGTGTTTTCTGCAACAGGTGGTTTTTCTAAGAAAAAGGTTTCGGTACTTTTTACTGTTATTCCTACTAAGGAATATTATAAATTAAAAGAGGGTATTAGTTATATTGATAATGAAGCGTTTTTTACTGTAGTTGATGCTTATGAGGTTACAGGAGGAGAGTAATGAATGAATTTTATAATGAGATAAAAACTATTTTTACTGATTCAGATTATGGGTTAAAGTATGGTAAGATGAGTCTTGCTCTTTTTCTTATCGCAATTACTTATAATTTGTTTATTTGTTCAATTAATTTAGTTGCTGGTGGTTCTGGAGGGCTTGGTGTTTTATGTAATTATTTATTTGATATTGAACCTTCTTTGGTAGTTTTTATTGTTTCATTTATAATGTTTGTTTGTGCTTTTATCTTTTTGGATGCGGATCAGGTTGTTTCTACTTTTTTTGTAGCGTTTGTTTATCCTCTTATGGTGAAAGCAACTTCTGGTCTTGTTGACATTATTTTAATTGATACTAGTCATGTTTTGGTTATTGTTTTATTTGGTGCTATTTTAACTGGGATAGGACAAGGTGTTATTTTTAGATTAGGTCTTAATTTTGGAGGATTTTCTATAATAGCTAAGATTTTTTATAAGTATTTCAAGGTTTCTGTTTCTTTAGTTAATGCTTTGGTTAATTCATTTATTGTCTTGATTGGGGGATTCTTTTTAGGAATTAATATGGTTTTATATGCAATTGTTTTTATAGTTATTTCTAGATATGTTAGTGAAAAGATTATTTTAGGTATTAGTACTAATAAAACTTTTAAGATCATAAGTGATGAATATTTAAAAATAGAAAAATTTATTGAAAAAAGTCTTAATCATGATGTAACAATTTATGATACTTATGGTGCTTATGGTGGTAAAAATACAAAACTTTTAATGACTGTGGTTCCTTCTTCTGAGTTTGTTATTTTGAAAGATTTTGTTAAAAGTGTTGATAGTAAAGCTTTTGTTTTTGTTACTGATACTTATGAGGCTAAGGGACAAGATGTTTTAATTAGTAAAGAAAAGTGTTAAGTTTTAAAGAGCTTTTTACTTTACTTTTTTTTAGGACTTTTTTGTGTTATAATGTAATGTAAGTGAGGTGTTGCAATTTGGAAATAATTAGCATGAAGAATGTTTATAAGACTTATCCAAATGGAGTAGGTGCTATATTTAATCTTAATCTTTCTATTGAAAGAGGGGATTTTGTGTTTATTATAGGTGGTTCTGGAAGCGGAAAAAGTACTCTTATTAAGATGCTTTATCGTGAGGAGAGACCTTCGCGTGGGGAAATTATTTTAGGTGGAGTTAATGTTGGAAAACTTAGAAATTCTAGGGTTTATAAATTAAGAAGACTTATTGGAGTTGTTTTTCAAGATTATAAATTGCTTCCTAAGCTTACTGTTTATGAAAATGTTGCTTTTGCTTTAGAGGTAACTGGAGTTGATGGTAAGGAAATTAGGAAACGAGTTATTGATGTTCTTGGTAAAGTTGGTCTTAAGCATAAGGCTAAGGAATATCCTGATAAATTATCTGGTGGGGAACAACAAAGGGTTGCGATTGCTAGAGCTGTTGTGAATCGCCCTAAAATTTTGATTTGTGATGAACCTACTGGTAATTTGGATCCTACTATTAGTATGGAAATTATGGATATTTTGGAAAAAATTAATAAAGAATATGGTACAACTGTACTTATGGTTACACATGATATTGATATTGTTAAAAGAATGAAGAAGAGAGTACTTGTACTTAAGGATGGAAGACTTGAAAAAGATTATAAGGAGGGAAGTTTTGTAGATGAAAAGTTGTAGAACGTTTTTTAGAAGTTTGAGAGATGCTTTTAAGAGTGTTGTTAGGAATTTTAGTTTATCACTTGCTTCGATTACTTGTATTACCATAACTTTGATCATTATAGCTGCTGCTCTTCTTATGTCTAATAATGTTAAGAATTTTACTGATGAAATAGAAAAGGATGTTACAATTGTTGCATTTTTGGATTCAGATGTAACAGATCAAGTAAGAGAGAATTTTGAAACTTCTATTAAGAAAAATTTAAATATTGAAACTTTTGATTATAAGTCTAAGTCTGAAGTAAAAGATGAAATGCAAAAGGAAAATGAAACTTTTAGTTCGGTTTTATCTGAATGGGATGATGCTAGCAATCCTCTTAAAGATACTTATACAATAAAGGTTAGTGATGTGAAAAAAATAGGTAAGACTGCTAAGGAGATAGAAAATCTTGATGGAGTTAGTTCTGTTCAATATGGTGAGGGTCTTGTTGAAAAGTTAGTTGGAGTTTTTGATGCAATTGAAAAGATTACAGTAGTTGCAGCGCTTGCTCTTATAGTTGTTACAGTATTTTTGATTATTAATACTATTAAACTTACTATTTTTTCGAGAAAAAGAGAAATTGGTATTATGAGGCTTGTTGGTGCTTCTAATAGTAGAATAAAGCTTCCGTTTGTAATTGAAGGAATTATTCTTGGTATAATTGGTTCAATTATTCCGATTCTTATTGTTGTGTTTGGTTATACTGCTATGTATGATTATTTTGGTGGAATATTATTTTCGCCAGTTATTAAGCTTATTTCTCCAATGCCATTTGTTGTTAACACATCTTTAATAATATTAATTATTGGTATGGTTGTTGGAATGTTTGGTAGTGCTAGGGCAGTAAGGAGGTATATTAAGGTATAATGAAAAAATATAGGGTTTTAATAATTGTTTTGGTTTCACTTTTTTTGGTACCTTTTTCTGTAAATGCTGAAACAATTGCGGATTATAGAGCTAAAATAAAAGCGATTGAGGCTGAAAAAGCTGAGAGTGAAAATAAATCTGCTGAGGTTCAACAAAAAATAGATACTGCTAAAGCTAAAATTAATGAAATTAGTAGACAAATAGTTCAAGCTGTTAAAGAGCAAGATAATACTAAGAAAGAAATTACTGAACTTGATAAAAAAATAGACGAAAAAGAAGAAGAGATAAAAGATTTGGTTGCTTTTTATCAAGTTTCTGGAAGTGATAATTTTTATTTAAAATTTATATTTGGTGCCGAGAGTTTTGAGGATTTCATTTATAGATTTGCAGTTGCAGAGCAACTTACTGATGCTAATGATAAATTGGTTGATGAGATGAATGATTTAATTGATGAAAACGAAAAGAAAGTAAAAGAATTAGAGCAACAAAGAAAAAATTTAGATGAACTTGGAGAAGAAATGAATAAACAAGTGGCTCAACTTGGTAGTGAAAAACGTAAATATGTTGATGATGCGTTAGATGCGGATGAAGAGATTGAGGCTCTTAATAAACAAATTTCTTATTTTAAGAAAAAAGGTTGTAGTGAAAATCAAGATGTTAGCACTTGTTCTAGTGGTATTGTTCCTTCTAGTTCGGGATTTCAATTACCACTTGATCATGCTATTGTTACTACTTATTTTGGGTATCAACTTCGTTCTGATATTGGAGAAACTGAAGCTAGACCACATGATGGAATGGATTTTGGAGCTGGTTGTGGAACGACAATGTATGCTTCGAATGCGGGTGAAGTAATAATGGCCGGTTGGTATTATGGATATGGTAATGCTGTTATGATTGCTCATAATGTTAGTGGAAAAATATACACAACTTTATATGGTCATATGAGTAGTATAAGTGTTAGCGCAGGACAATCAGTATCTAGGGGACAAGTTATTGGGACTGTTGGAGATACTGGATATTCATTTGGATGTCATTTGCATTTTCAAATTATGTATGGAACAGGTTATGGAACTGCATTTAATCCAAGAGATATTATGAATGTTCCGGATTCTTGGTAGATAATAGAAAAAAGATTTATTTAATGAAAATTATCGTGTGATGTGGTATTGACAGTTGAACGCTTTTGTGTTATTCTTTTGTTGGAGACACGGAAGTGTTTTTATTTTGAAATAAAACATATAATTAGAGGTGGGTTATGAAATTTTTTAAAGATGTAATAAGTGAATTAAAAAAAGTAAAATGGCCAGATAAGAAGTATATGATAAAGTACTCTATTGCTACTTTTGCTACTATTATTATGTGTTCTTTATACTTTTATTTAATTACAGTAGTATTTGCAATTGTAAAGGAGCTTAGATAATGGATAAGAAGTGGTATGTTGTTAATACGTATTCTGGACATGAGAAAAAAGTGCAAGAAAAACTTTTGATGCGTGCTAGTTCTATGAATATGGAAGATTATATTTTTAGGGTTATTGTTCCTGAACAAACTGAGGTTGAAGTTAAAGATGGTGTTACTAAAGAGAAGGTTAAGAAATTATTTCCTGGATATGTTCTTGTTGAAATGATTATGACTGATGAGGCTTGGTTTGTTGTGCGTAATACTCCAGGAGTTACTGGATTTATTGGTTCTTCTGGTAAAGGTGCTAAACCTACGCCATTACAACCTTATGAAGTTGATAAGATTCTTAATAGTATGGGTATGAGTAGACTTGAAGTTTCTACAGATTTAAAAGAAGGAGAAATTGTAAAAATTACTTCTGGACCTTTTGCGGGTATGGAAGGAAAGATTTCTGAAGTTAATCTTGAGACTAATCAACTTGTTGTTTTGCTTGATTTATTTGGTCAAGAAACAGATGTTGAGGTTGAAATGTCACAAATTGAAAAAGCTTAGACTTGCATTTTTGTGATAAAGATGTTATTATTTAATACGTTTATATATATTTATCTTTAAATATATGTATATAAAAATTTAAGTGGGAGGCAAAGCGGAGCTATTATTACCACTCGCGAAAACTTAAAAAAAATAGTAAAGGAGAGTGTTTTTCGTGGATAAAGAAGTTGTTAAAGTTATTAAATTACAAATTGAAGCAGGAAAAGCTACACCAGCTCCACCAGTTGGTACTGTTCTTGGTCCTGCAGGGATTAATTTAGGTGAATTTTGTACAAAATATAATGATGCTACTAGAGAACAAATGGGTAATGTTTTACCTGTTGAAATCTCAATTTATGATGATCGTTCATTTGATTTTGTGATTAAGACTCCACCTGCAGCATTTTTGATTAAAAAATATGCTAAAGTTAAGAAAGGTTCTAGCAAGGGATCTAAGGAAGTTGTTGGAACTATTACAAAGGAACAGCTTAAAGAAATTGCAGAAACTAAGTTACCTGATTTAAATGCTTATAATGTTGAAGAAGCAATTAAAATTGTAAGTGGTACTGCAAAAAACATGGGAATAGAAATTACTGAATAATTGATATAATAAAAATACATAGGTTTTACCTATGTGGGAGGTATAAATCCGCTAATACCACATAAGGAGGAATTAAGATGAAATTTAGAGGAAAAAGCTATAAAACACAAGTTTCTAAAATTGAAAAGAATAAACTTTATACTGAAGAAGAAGCAATTAAACTTGTTAAAGAATTATCTAATGTTAAGTTTGATGCTACTATTGAAGTTGCTATGAATTTAAACTTAGATGTTAAAAAGGCTGATCAACAATTAAGAGGTGCTATTGTGCTTCCTAAGGGAACTGGTAAGGATGCTAAAGTTCTTGTTATCGCTAAGGGTGATTCTGCTAAGGAAGCAGTTGATGCTGGTGCTGATTTTGTTGGAGATGTTGATATGATTGAAAGAATCCAAAAAGAAAATTGGTTTGGATTTGACACTTTAATTGCTACTCCTGAAATGATGCCTCTTTTAGGAAAGATTGGTAAAATTTTAGGACCTAAGGGTCTTATGCCAAATCCTAAAACTGGTACTGTTACTACTAACGTTAAGCAAGCTGTTTTAGATGCTAAAGCTGGTAAGCTTGAATATCGTACAGATAGTTATGGTAATGTTCATGGAGTTATTGGTAAAGTTTCATTTAGTGATGAAGATTTAAAGGAAAATTTAGATGCTTTTGTTAAAACAATTATTAAAGCTAAACCTCAAACTGCTAAGGGAACATATGTTAAATCAATTAGTATTTGTTCTACTATGAGTCCTGCAGTTAGGATAGATCAAAATAGTTTTGACAATTAAGTGAAAATAGTTTATAATATGATTATCAAGTGCCAAAGACAGTAGGTAATTAGTAAATCC
The DNA here is from genome assembly GCA_051872415.1 of Bacilli bacterium. Lineage (GTDB taxonomy): Bacteria > Bacillota_I > Bacilli_A > RF39 > UBA660 > UMGS1449. The sequence goes on along the minus strand of JBJEDW010000003.1, from coordinate 12,853 downwards.
TACCGAGGACTTTATACTTTTGTATATTAGAGAAGTCTTTGGATAGACTTCTTTTATCTTTTGCACTTATAAAATATATAAATAAGGAGGAATGGAAATGCCTAGTACTAAATCATTAGAACTTAAACAAGCTATAGTATCTGAAATTAAGGATAAGTGTAGTAGTGCAAAGTCTATTGTTTTATTTGACTATCGTGGTCTTACTGATAATGAAATAAAAGATCTTAGAATAAAACTTAGAGAAAATGATTCAGAATATAAGGTTTATAAGAATACACTTCTTAGAATAGCATTTAAAGATATGAACATAAATTTTGATGAATTTTTGACTGGTCCTACTGCTATTGCATTCTCAAATGATGATGTTGCAGCTGTTAAGGTTTTAAGTGATACAGCTAAGAAGAATGAAGCTTTAGTTTTAAAAGCAGGTTATATTGAAGATTCTGTTTGTGATAAAGCTAAACTTGATGAATTTGCTAAGATTCCATCTCGTGAAGGATTATATACAATGCTTGCAGGTGGTATGATGCAAATTGTTAAAGATTTAAGTATTGCTCTTGATCTTTATAGTGAACAAAAAGAAAATTAAAATATTAAAAATAAAATTAAAGGAGGAAAAGTTATTATGGCAAAAATAACAAAAGAAGATTTTATTAGCTCTTTAAAAGAAATGACATTATTAGAAGTAAAGGAATTAGTTGATGCAATGAAGGAAGAATTTGGTGTTGATCCAAGTGCTGTAGCTGTTGCTGCTGCTCCTGCTCAAGCAGAAGAAGCTGGTCCAAGTAAACAAACAGTAGTTCTTACAAGTGCTGGAGCTGCTAAAATTAATGTAATTAAAATTATTAGAGAAGTTACTGGTCTTGGACTTAAAGAAGCTAAAGAAGTTGCTGATAATGGTGGAAATGTTAAGGAAAATATTCCTGTTGAAGAAGCTAATGAACTTAAAGCTAGACTTGAAGAAGCTGGCGCTAGTGTTGAATTAAAATAATTGAATTATTTAGACTTAAAGCCATTTGCGTATGCATATAGGCTTTTTGTGCTATAAAGGGGAAGATAAAATGAGCCATTATTTTACAAATGATAATCTGGAAAGTAATTTAAAAAAAGTTATTGTTAATGTTAATGATAGAAAATTTGTTTTTAATACAGATAATGGAGTTTTTTCTAAGAAAGGGCTTGATTTTGGTAGTAGAACATTAATTGATGCTTTGCTTTCTTTGGATATTTCTGGTAAATGTCTAGATGTTGGTTGTGGATATGGTGCGATTGGTATAGTTTTATCTTCTTTTTTTAATTTAGATGTAGACATGATTGATGTTAATAAAAGAGCTGTTCATCTTGCGGTTATGAATATTAAAGAAAATGATGTATCTGCTCGTGCTTTCTATAGCGATGTTTATGGAAATGTTAATGAAAAATATGATGTTATTGTTACTAATCCACCTATTAGAGCTGGTAAGGAAATTGTTTATAAAATACTTTTCGGTGCGCGTGATTATTTGACTTGTGGTGGAGCTTTGTATTTTGTTATTAATAAGGATCAAGGTGCTAAAAGTGTTATTAGAGATTTAGGTGAAGTGGCCTTTGTTTCTGTTCTTAAAAAAAATAAAGGTTTTTATGTAATAAAATGTATTTTTGATTGACAAGTTGATTAAATTATGGTAATAATATAAGTTGGTTATTTGTCTATTTGAGGGACAAAGATTTTTGAAAATTTGAAAGTAGGGGTGAAATTTAGTGGCATACAAAATAATAAATTGTGGTGACCACCGCACACGTAGAAGTTTTTCCAGAATCAAAAATACTTATGAGTTAACTGATTTATTGGAAATTCAAAAGAAATCATATAATTGGTTTGTTGAGCAGGGTATAAAGGAAGTTTTTGAAGATTTATTCCCAGTAGAAAACTTTGCTGGTACATTATCACTTGAATTTGGTGATTATCATTTTGATGAACCAAGGTATTCTGTTAAAGAGTGTAAAGAAAGGTATGCTACTTTTGCTGCGCCTTTAAAAGTTGAAGTTAGACTTTTTAACAATGAAACAGGTGAAGTAAAAGAACAAGAAATATTTTTAGGGGATATGCCTCTTATGACTGATAGTGGTACATTTGTTATAAATGGTGCTGAAAGAGTTATTGTATCTCAACTTGTAAGATCTCCTTCTGTTTATTTCAATAAAGAAATAGATAAGAATGGTAGACTTCTTATAACATCTCAAATTATTCCAACTCGTGGAACTTGGCTTGAGTTTGAGGCTGATGCTAGAGATATTTTGTATGTTAGAATTGATAGAACTAGAAAGGTACCTCTTACTACTATGCTTCGTGCTTTTGGACTTAGTAGTGATGATGATATTATAGATTTATTTGGAAAATCTGATTTTCTAGAAAATACAATTGCTAAAGATTCTACTAGAAATACTGATGAGGCTTTAATTGAAATTTATGAAAAGTTAAGACCAGGAGAACCTGCAACTTTAGATAGTTCTAAGAATCAAATTATTACTAGATTCTTTGATGAATTTAGGTATGATTTAGCTAAAGTTGGTAGATATAAGTTTAATCTTAAACTTAATGTTATGGATAGACTTCTTGGACAAACTTTAGCTGAAGATATTAAAGATAATGGAGAAGTTGTTTGTGAGAAAGGTACTGTTGTTACTAAAGCTATTTTAGAAGAACTTCGTCCTGTTTTTGAAAATGGTTATGGTGTTAAGGAAGTTAAAATTAATGATGAGTTAGATTCTTATAATAAAGTTCAAGTTGTTAAGATTTATAAACCTGGTACTAAGGAAAAGATGAGTATTATTGGTAATGATCAGAGTATTGATTCTAAGAGACTTACTATTTCTGATTTTTATGCATCTTGTTCTTATTATTTGAATTTACTTCAAGGAGTAGGTAATTTTGATGAAATAGATCATCTTGGTAATAGACGTGTTCGTCAAGTTGGGGAACTTTTGCAAAATCAATTTAGAGTAGGAGTTACTCGTATGGAAAGGGTTATTCGTGAAAGGATGACTACTCAAGATATTAATGAAGTTACTCCAAAAACTCTTATTAATATTAGACCTGTTACTGCTATTTTAAAAGAGTTCTTTGGTAGCAGTCAACTTTCTCAATTTATGGATCAAAATAATCCAATTGCAGAACTTACGCATAAGAGAAGACTTTCTGCTTTAGGACCTGGTGGTCTTTCTCGTGATAGAGCAGGTATGGATGTAAGGGATGTTAATGAATCACATTATGGTCGTATTTGTCCAATTGAATCTCCAGAAGGTCCAAATATTGGTCTTATTACTACTCTTGCTAGTTATGCTAAGATAGACGATTATGGATTTATTCAAACTCCATATCGTAAGGTTGTGGATTCAGTTATTATGGATGATGTTCATTATTTAACTGCTAGTGAGGAAAATGATGTTATTATTGCAGAATCTACTGTTTCTACTGATGATAATAATAAAATAGTTGATGAAACAGTTGCAGCTCGTTATCGTGGTGAAAATTTACTTGTTTCTCCAGATAAAGTCGATTATATAGATGTTTCTCCTCAACAAGTTGTATCTATTACAACAAGTTGTATTCCATTCCTTGAACATGATGATGCTACTCGTGCGCTTATGGGTTCTAATATGCAACGTCAAGCTGTACCACTTTTAAAAACTGAAGCTCCATTTGTAGGTACTGGTGTTGAGTATATTGCTGCACGTGATAGTGGATCTACTGTTGTTGCTAAGGCTGATGGTGTTGTAAGTTATGTTGATGGTAAGAAAGTAGTTGTTAAGAATAAACTTGGTGAAGATACTTATTATTTATCTGATTTTACTGCTTCTAACCAAGATACTTGTTTCCATCATGTTCCTATAGTAAAAGTAGGAGATAAAGTTGTTAGAGGTAAAACTATTCTTGCAGATGGTCCTTCTACTGATAAGGGAGAACTTGCTCTTGGTAAGAATATGGTTGTAGCATTTATGATGTTTAATGGATATAATTACGAAGATGCTGTTATTCTTAATGAAAGACTTGTTAAGGAAGATGCTTATACTACTATTCATATAGAAGATTATGAAATGCCTTGTCGTGAAACAAAACTTGGACCTGAAGAAATTACTCGTGATATTCCTAATGTTAGTGAAGATGCTCGTCGTAATTTGGATAGTGAAGGTATTATTAGAATTGGTACTGAAGTAAAAGAGGGAGATATTCTTGTTGGTAAGGTTACTCCGAAAGGAATGGCTGAACTTACAAGTGAGGAAAAACTTTTACATGCTATCTTTGGTGAAAAAACTCGTGAAGTTCGTGATACATCACTTCGTGTTCCTCATGGAGGAGATGGTATTGTTCATGATGTTAAGGTGTTTACTAAGAAAAATAGTGATGAACTTCCTAGTGGAGTTTCAAAGTTAGTTCGTGTATATATTGTTCAAAAACGTAAGATTCAAGTTGGGGATAAGATGGCTGGTCGTCATGGTAATAAAGGGGTTATTTCTTTGATTCTTCCAGAAGAAGATATGCCTTATTTACCAGATGGTACTCCAGTTGATGTAATGCTTAATCCACTTGGAGTTCCTTCACGTATGAATATTGGACAAGTTCTTGAACTTCATCTTGGTATGGCTGCTAAGAAACTTGGTGTTCATGTTGCTACTCCAGTATTTGATGGAGCGAAAGAACAAGATATACTTGATATGATGAAAGAAGCTGGTATGGATGAAGATGGTAAGACTATTCTTTACGATGGTCGTACAGGTCGTCCATTTGATAATCGTGTTTCAGTTGGAGTTATGTATATGATTAAACTTCATCACATGGTTGAAGATAAAATGCATGCTCGTGCTACTGGACCTTATAGCTTAGTTACTCAACAACCACTTGGAGGTAAAGCTCAATTTGGTGGTCAAAGATTTGGTGAAATGGAAGTTTGGGCTCTTTATGCTTATGGTGCTGCTCATACACTTCAAGAAATATTAACAGTTAAATCTGATGATGTTGTTGGACGTGTTAAAGTTTATGAAGCACTTGTTAAGGGACAAAAAATTGATCAAGCTGGTGTTCCTGAATCGTTTAGAGTATTAATTAAAGAATTCCAAGCATTAGGACTTGATATTCAAATTATTAATGATAAAAATGAAGTTCTTGATCTTAAACAAATAGAAAGAGATGAAGTTCAAGAAAATACTACATTTACAATTGATGATATTGAGATAAAGAAATTTAATGAAGAAAAAGAAGAAGAGGAAGAGTCTCAAGAAGAAACTCAGGAAGATGAAGATATAGACATTTCGATAGAAAAAGATGAAAGTGAGGTGAAATACTAATGATAGAAGTTAATAAAGTTGAAGCTTTGAAAATTGGTATTGCATCTTCTGATAAGATTCGTGAATGGTCTTATGGTGAGGTTAAGAAACCTGAAACTATTAATTATCGTACTTTGAAACCTGAAAGAGATGGGCTTTTCTGTGAAAAAATCTTTGGGCCTACTAAGGATTTTGAATGTTCATGTGGTAAGTATAAGCGTGTTAAGTATAAAAATATAGTTTGTGATAGATGTGGAGTTGAAGTTACTCGTTCTAAAGTAAGAAGAGAAAGAATGGGACATATTGAACTTGCAACTCCTGTGTCTCACATTTGGTATTTTAAAGGTATTCCTTCAAGGATGGGTACTGTACTTGATATGAGTCAAAGGGATTTAGAGGAAGTGCTTTACTTTGTTAGTTATGTTGTAATTGATAAAGGAATTGCGCCTCTTGAAAATAAACAAACTTTGTCTGAAAAAGAATATCGTGCTTATTATGAAAAATATGGTGATGGTTTCCGTGTTGGTATGGGAGCGGAAGCTGTTAAAGAACTTCTTAAACAAGTTGATCTTGGTAAAGAAATTGATGATATTCGTAAGAGGCTTGAAATTGCTCAAGGACAAAAGAGAACTAGTCTTTTAAAAAGACTTGATATTCTTGATGCTTTCTATAAATCAGGTAATAAACCAGAGTGGATGATTCTTGATGCTATTCCTGTTATTCCACCTGAACTTAGACCTATGATTCAATTAGATGGTGGTAGGTTTGCTACTTCTGATCTTAATGATTTATATAGAAGAGTTATTAATCGTAATAATCGTCTTAAGAAACTTATTGATTTAGGGGCTCCTTCTATAATAATTCAAAATGAAAAGAGAATGCTTCAAGAAGCAGTTGACGCTTTATTTGACAATGGTCGTCGTGGTAAGAGTGTTACTGGTCCAGGAAATCGTCCTCTTAAGTCACTTTCTAGTATGTTAAAAGGTAAACAAGGACGTTTTAGACAAAATTTACTTGGTAAACGTGTTGATTATTCTGGTCGTTCTGTTATTATTGTTGGACCAAGTTTGAAAATGTATCAATGTGGTCTTCCTAAGGGTATGGCTCTTGAATTATTTAAACCTCATGTTATTCATGGTTTGGTAGAAAAAGGTATTGCTCATAATATTAAGGCAGCGAAGAAGCTTATTGATAATCAAGATGAAAGAGTATGGGATGTAGTTGAAGAAGTTATTAAAGAACATCCAGTTATGCTTAATCGTGCTCCAACTCTTCATAGACTTGGTATTCAAGCATTTGAACCAAAACTTATTGGAGGTAAAGCTATTCGTCTTCATCCTCTTGTATGTCCTGCGTTTAATGCAGACTTTGATGGTGATCAAATGGCAGTTCATGTTCCTTTATCTGAAGAGGCTCAAGCTGAAGCTAGACTTTTAATGCTTGGGGCTAATAATATTCTTCATCCAAAGAGTGGGGAACCTGTTGTTACTCCAGCTCAAGATATGGTTCTTGGTAATTACTATCTTACTATGGAAAAAAGTGATGAAGATGAGGGACGTGTATTTAAAAATTCTAATGAAGCTATTATGGAATATGAAAGAGGAGATTTAAAACTTCATACTAGAATAGCTATTAAGGTTAATTCTTTTAAACATAAGTTATTCTCTGAAGAACATAAAGATGATTATTTAGTTACTACAGTTGGTAAACTTATATTTAATGAAATTCTTCCAGATACTTTCCCTTATATTAATGAACCTACTAAGGAGAATATTGAGAAGATTACTCCGAGTAAGTATTTCTTAAAACCTGGTACTAATATACCAGAAGCTATTAAAGAAATGCCACTTGTTGAACCATTCCCTGTTAAGACTTTGAAACAAATAATTGCTCAAATCTTTAAGCTTTATAAGACTACTGAAACTTCTATTATGCTTGATAGACTTAAGGATTTAGGATTTAAATATTCTACTGTAAGTGGTGCAACTGTATCTACTCATGATGTTGCTACTAGTTCTCATAAACCTGAGATAATTGCTAATGGTAAGAAGATGGTTGATAAGATTAATAAACAATATTCTAGAGGTTTAATTACTGAAGAAGAAAGATATGAAAGTGTTATTAATGTTTGGTATAAAGCTAAGGATGAAGTACAAGCTGAACTTCAAGAAATTGCTGATAAATCTGTGGAAAATCCAATCTTTATGATGATGAAGAGTGGTGCTCGTGGTAAGATTAGTCAGTTCGTTCAACTTTCTGGTATGAGAGGACTTATGTCTAAACCAGGAGGACGTGTTATTGAAATTCCAGTTATTTCTTCATTTAAAGAAGGATTATCTGTGTCTGAATTCTTCTTATCTACACATAGTGCTCGTAAGGGCAGTGCAGATACTGCGCTTAATACAGCATCATCTGGATATTTAACAAGAAGACTTGTTGATGTTTCTCAAGATGTTATTGTAAAAGAAGCTGATTGCGGTACTGACTTCGGTGTTTTAGTTGAAGCATTTATAAATGAAAAAGATGGTACTGTTATTGAAGGTCTTTATGATCGTATTGTTGGAAGATATGCAAGTAAGAAAGTTATTAATCCTGAAACTAAAGAAGTAATAGTAGAAAAAGATGATCTTATTACTGAAAAAGAAGCTGAAAAAATAGTTAATGCTGGTATTCAAAAGGTTGAAATAAGAAGTGTTCTTACTTGTAATACTCATAATGGTGTTTGTCAAAAATGTTATGGTAGAAACCTTGCTACTGGTAATATTGTTGAAGTTGGGGAAGCTATTGGTATTATGGCTGCTCAATCTATTGGAGAACCTGGAACTCAACTTACTATGAGAACTTTCCATACTGGTGGAGTTGCTGGTGGAGAAGATATTACTCAAGGTCTTCCTCGTGTTGAAGAATTATTTGAAGCGCGTAATCCTAAAGGACAAGCTACTATTGCTACAATTGAAGGTAAGATTAAAGATATTAAAGAAGATCATGGTAAGTATAAAATCAAGATTAAGAATAAACTTGATGAAATTGAACATATTACTAACTATGGTGCTAAACTTAGAGTTTCTAAAGGTGATGATGTTACTGTTGGTGAAAAACTTACTGAAGGTAATATTAGTCCTAAAGAATTGCTTGCAGTTACTGATCCGATTACAACTCAAACATATATCTTAAAAGAAATTCAAAAAGCTTATAGAGCTCAAGGTGTTGATATTAGTGATAAGCATATTGAAGTTGTTGTAAGTAGAATGATTTCTAAGATTAGAATATCTGATGGAGGAGATACTGAGTTATTAATAGGAAGTTTAGTTAATATTAAAGACTTTACTGATGTTAATAAAGAAGCAATCCTTAGAGGTAAGAGACCAGCAACTGGTAAACCTATACTTCTTGGTATTACTAAAGCATCTCTTGAAACAGAATCATTCTTGTCTGCTGCATCATTCCAAGAAACTACTAGAGTTTTAACTGATGCTTCAATTAAGGGTAAAGTTGATACTCTTCAAGGACTTAAGGAAAATGTTATTATTGGTAAACTTATTCCTGCGGGAACAGGTGCTAAACAATATAGAGATGTTTCTTATGAACTTAAAAAACAATTCTTGTCTGATGAACCTATGGAAGTTTTAGAAGAAGAATTTATGGAATAGTAAAAAATGGCTGAGAGTTTTCTTGGCCTTTTTCTTTTATGAATTATTTACTTGTTTATTTTTGTTTAGTATAATATTTGTATATAAGTATTTTGTTAAGATAAATTAATTGTATTATAAAAAACGAAAGGAATGACTTGATATGAATAAAAAAATCGTGGTATTTGGGGGAGGAACAGGTATTAGTTTTTTGGTACGTGGTTTAAAGAAATTTCCAGTTGATTTGACTTGTGTTATTTCTGTTTCTGATAATGGCTCTAGTACTGGTAAACTTCGTGAGGAATTTTTTATGCCTGCTATGGGAGATGTTAGAAATGTTATTGTTAATTTAAGTGATGCTAATGATAAGATTAAAGAACTTTTACAATATAGATTTGATACTTATACTGACTTGGATGGACATCCTGTTGGGAACCTTATTATGGTTGCTATGTATAATATTACGGGGAGTTTAAAAGAAAGTATAAAAGTTCTTGGTGACTTTTTAAATGTTCGTCATAAGATTTTGCCTTTAAGTGAAGATTATCTTACTTTAATGGCAGAGACTGAAGATGGTGAAATTATTCATGGAGAAAGTGAGATAGGTCATGAACCGAGGAAAATAAAAAAACTTTTTTATGATGAAGATCCTAATGTTGATAAGGAAGTGCTTGATGAAATAAAATCTGCCGATTTGATTATTTTTAGTATTGGAAGTTTATATACAAGTATAATTCCACATTTATTATCTTGTGATATTGTTAATGCTATAGATGAGGCAAATGCTAGGATTTTGTATACTTGTAATGCTGTTGGACAAGTGTATGAAACAGAGGGTTATACTGTTTCTGATCATGTTAATATGATTAATAAGTATCTTGGAAAACGAAAAGTTGATGCAGTTATTGCTGCGAATAGTCATCTTCCTAGTGATGTTCTTGATAAGTATATTTCTGTAGAAAATAAAGGTTTGGTTAAGATTGATAAAGATAAACTTGAGATGTTAGGATGTGAACTTATTTTAGAAGATTTACTTGTTATAGAGGATAATTTTATTAGGCATGATGATTTAAAATTTGCTACTTGTATATTTAATTATTTAATGAGGTGATAAGAGTGTCTTTTACTACTGAAATTAAGAATGAAATATGTTCTAATGATTATTCAAGGTTGGAAAATATTGCTATGCTTTCGGGATTTCTTAGAAATAACTATGAATTTGATGGTGAGAGAATAGTTATTTTGTCTGAAAACCCTAAGGTTGTAAGAAAGATTTTTTCTGTTTTTAAAGAATTATTTGATATTAATCCTGTTATTTCTCAAGGAAAAAGTATTAATTTTAATAAGAAAACTTATTATAATATTTTTATATCAGAAAAAGTTGATATTATTATTAATAGTTTGATGGTATTGGATGATGAAGGTACTTTTATTTCTTCTTTACCTGATTATTTTTTAGATTCAGAAGATTTGAAACGTGCTTATCTTCGAGGAGTTTTTTTAGCTAGAGGAAGTATAAATGATCCAAAAAAGTCTAGGTATCATTTAGAATTTTTGGTAGCTTGTAAGAGTGAGGCTTATTTTTTAAAGGATTTACTTGATTTTTTTGATATAAGTGCTAAAGTTATTTTAAGGGATAAAGGTTATATGACTTATGTTAAGGAAGCTGAAAAGATAGGAGATTTTCTTAGGATAGTGAGTGCTAATAATGCTATTTTGTATTATGAAGATATTCGTATTTATCGTGATCATAAGAATATGACTAATAGACTTAATAATTGTGAACAAGCTAATGTTGATAAAATTATTGGTGCTAGTGAAAAACAAATTGAAGATATTAATTTGATTAAAGATAAAATAGGACTTGATGCTATTGATGAAAAACTTAAAGAGGTTATAATTTATCGCGAGAAATATCCTGAAGTTTCTTTATCTGAACTTAGTTATATTATTGGTGAAGAACTTAATAAAAAAATAACTAAGTCTGGGCTTAGTCATAGGTTTAGAAAGATTCATGAAATTGCAGAGAAAATTAGAAATGAAAAAAATTAGATTTTGTTGATCTAATTTTTATTTTGTGAACAGTTTTGGTATGTTTTTCTTTGGAAGTAACATTTTTAAATCTTTGTTTATTGTTATTTTATATTTCTTTTGTTCATCTTTTAATTTTTCTCCATCTATTGTCCAATTATTTTTAATTTTTTCTTTGAAATTTATTTCTATTTCATTGGAAGTGTGACAGTAAATTCCAGGAACGTTTGTTATTCCTGTTTTGACAAGTAGGATTATTGTTTTTACTAAATCCTTTCTTCTTGTGATATTGCAAAACATTATTTCGAACTTATCATCGTCTAGTTTCACATTTTTATATATGTTATTAAATCCAGCAATTCTATTGGCGTTTGATATTAATATTAACGAATAGAATCCGTGATAGGTAACTCCATCTATTTTATATTCTAGTTCGTATAGTTTAGTTGTTTGAAAGAATTCTTTTAAGCCATTTATTAAATATGCTAAATGTCCTAATTTTTTTTTGAGTTTTCTGGATGTTTGATAGGGTACATTGATAAATTTACCAAATCCTGCGACATAAAAAAATGGTTGTTCGTTTATTAGTCCTAAATCTACTTGTTTTACTTCGCCTTCAAGGATTTTTTCTACGTTTTTTGTAATACTTTTGTTTAGTCCTAACATATGTCCAATATCATTAGTAGTTCCTACTGGAATGTGAGATAGAATTAGTTTTTCTTTTCTTTGATAGTTTCCTGTTACTATTTCATTAAAAGTTCCGTCTCCTCCGATTGAAAGGACTAGATCTGCTTGTTTTAAGTTTTTTACGTAGTTTTTGGCATCGCCATTTTTTTCAGTAAAGTAAAGGTTAGTTTTGTAATCGTGTTCTTCTAGTTTTTTGATTACTTCCTCTAGGACTTTTCCTTTTATTCCTTTACCACTTTCTTGATTACAAATAAGTTCACAGGTTTTCATAATATCACCATTTTTATTATACAAAAATTATTTTTTGTTTTCAATGATTTTATCTATTATACCATAGTTTTTAGCTTCTTTACTTGATAGAAAGTAATCTCTTTCTGTGTCTATTTCTATTTGTTCTATGGTTTTTCCGGTGTTTTTTGCTAGTATTTTATTTAGTTTATCTTTTATTTTTAAGATATGTTCTGCTGCTATTTTTATTTCTGTTGCTTGTCCTTGTGCTCCTCCGAGTGGTTGATGGATCATTACTTCTGAATTAGGAAGAGCCATTCTTTTTCCTTTTTCTCCACTTGATAGGAGGAATGCTGCCATTGAAGCTGCCATACCTATACAGATTGTTGATACTTTGCTTTTAATAAAGTTCATTGTGTCGTATATAGCCATTCCTGAAGTTATAGAGCCTCCGGGTGAATTTATGTAAAGTTCTATATCTTCGTTTGATTCTGAGTCTAAGTATAGAAGTTGTGCTACTACAATGTTAGCGCTTTGATCGTTTATTTCACCATTTAGAATTATTATTCTGTCTTTTAATAATCTTGAATATATGTCGTAACTTCTTTCTCCGTTTATTTCTTTTTCTATTACTGTTGGAATTAAGTTCATTTTATCACCTATTAATAAAATATGTAAAAAAAATTAATATATTCGTATCAAAAATTTACATAATGTGTGAAAATTTTGTAATATTTTTTCAAAAACTATCAAACATAAAATTTGATTATAGTAATTAAGATGAAATAGTAATTTTGTATAAAGCTAATATTTATGTTTCATCTTTTTATTTTTGATTAAATCTTATAATTGCCCGTTTTACTTTTGTTTTACTATAGTTTATAGTGCTTTTTGGGAGGTGAGTAAAATAGAATTTTATACCGCGAGATATGATGCGGGATTTAAAAATGCTCTGGGATGTGAATCCCAAAAAG
>JBJEDW010000002.1:0-24244 GCA_051872415.1 Bacilli bacterium | reverse complement strand
AAATATATTCATTTGCTTAAGATGAATTTAGATTGACTGACCAATCAAGGATATCACTTTCTAAATTCATCTTAAGCATTATCATTATACCACTATCCCCCAAAAACTACAACATAGCGATTTTTTTCATAAATATGTCTTCTATACTATTAGCAAGTAGAAGATAAAATTCCTAAGCTTTTTCTAGTTTTTTCACATTTTCATAACTTACTCTTTGAACCATAGCAAGTGCAAGCAAAATACACCAACAAACACTACCACCATAACTCATAAACGGAAGTGGAACACCAGTCATTGGAAGAATTCCAAGTACTCCAGTTAAATTAACCATTATATGCATAAAAATATAAAAACACACGCCATAACAAATAAGTCTACCAGAAAAACTAGAAGATCTTTTTCCAATAACAATTATTCTAACAAGTAAAACAAAATACAAAGCAAAAAGAAGTATTGCACCAACAATTCCAGTTTCTTCAACATATATAGCAAAAACAAAATCAGTATGAGCTTCAGGTAAATATAAATACTTTTGAGTACTATTTCCTAATCCTTTTCCAGTAAGACCTCCACCATTTATAGCAATATATCCATTACAAAGTTGATTACCTGTAGTAATATACCTACTACAAGGATTACTAAAATTAAATCTTTCCATCTTGTCTTCTGGAATTATTTTATCACCACAAGTGACAACAAAAATAGCAAGAGATGCAGAAAGTATAATTCCAATTCCGAAAACTTTTAATTTAATTTTTTTAGAAACTGGAGAAAAGAAAAACATTAAAATACAAAGTCCTGTAAATATAATAGCAGTTCCTAAATCCCCTTGAAACACAATGGTACCTGCTACTATCATGGCAACAATCATTGGAACCATCATTCTTTTAAAATTATCTGCATACTTAATATTTTTATCATAATAAGTAGCAATAAGAGGAATAATAGCAATTTTAGCAAACTCACTAGGTTGTATACCAAGTCCATTATAATTAATCCAACCACTCATACCATTTATAACTTGTCCCAACAAAGCAAGTAAAACAATAATTCCCGATATAACAAAAGTAGCAAACCAAGAAAAACCAGAATATTTTCTAGTTGGAATCATAATAAAAATTAAACACATAACAACCCCAGCTATTAAAAATACTAATTCCTTTAAAAAATATCTACTAGGATCAGCATCATTAAGCATATAAGCAGTAACATTAGAAGCCGAATAAATAGTAACTAATCCCATAGCAAATAAAATAATTGAAATAATTAAAAGTGGTTTATCTATTCTTTTTAATATCTTTAGCATATCCTTACCTCTAAAAAATTATATCATAAATTAATTAATTTTTAAATAAAATAGTTTTTTATAATGTCAAAAACTGACTAATTATAATAAACTATATTAGATAACAAAAAGGAGGATGTTTATGTATTATTACGGAAATTCTTATGGCTATGGCCAAGGATGCGGTTATCAACCAACATGCTGTGGCAACTATGGTGGTTACTATGGCGGAGGATATTCAAATGGCTATGCCATAATCCTAGTATTATTTATTCTACTTATAATCATAATTGGCGCAAGAAACTGGGTTTAATAAAATTTAAAAATAGAGTCAATATAACATAATAAAATCAAGGGTTTAGACAATCACAAATAGTCTTCCCTTGATTTTTTTAATTTTACTTAAATTATCTTAATATAAATGATCTAACATAAGACCAAGGTCCATAAATCTTTTTACCATCAACTATTTTATAAGCACGAACCTTATAATAATATTTTTTACCTTTAGTAGCTTTTAATTTAATATAATTAGTCTTATAACTAACAGAACCAACTATATTGGTACCATTACGATAAATAGATTTAGATATTTGATATCCAGACTCTCCAGGAATATTATCCCATCTAACTTTTACATACTTAGAAGAATATTTTGTAACAGTAGGAACCTTTACTTTTTGAAGAGTATAAATACTAGAAACTTTATAATAGTTAACTCTCTTCTTACCATTAATATCTATAACATAAGGAACAACTTTGAAATAATATTTTGCTCCATCAGTAAGATTAGCACGTTTTACATAAAGACTTTTCGTATTAGCAAGAAGTGTATAACTACTAGAAGTAGATTTCTTATAATAAACTAAATATCCATCTGCACCACTTACCTTACTCCAAGAAAATACTACATCATCATATCCATATAATTTAGTAGTAGCACTACTAACAGGACCTGTTAGTTTTACAAATTTAACATTAACAATGACATTCTTACCAGGCATTACAAAAGTATATTTACTTTTATTTAAACTAACTGTACTAGTTATATCTTTATTTGTATCAGCATCAAGTATTTGAATTGATTTTAAAACATAATATTTGTTGGCAACAGGTTTTATAGAAACAATATCACCATAATTTGCTTTATCTACTAAAGAAATATTACCTCCGACAACATTACCTTTAATAGAATAATTAATTTTTTCGAAATTAGCTACAACTTTAACAGGATAATTTGGCATTTCAAATGTATTATCAGAACTATTATATGAAACTGAAGCAGTAACATCATTTCCTTCTAAATCAAAAATCTTAATACTAGAAAACTCATAATACGCATTTGGAGTAATATCACTAATTTTAACAGTATCTCCAACATAAGCTTTATCACTAATAGTTATTTTACCACCAACTATAGAAGAATCAATATTATTATAAACAGTATAATAATCATTATCAAGAGCTACAATACGCCCTGTAGCAACAAAATCAGTATCAATATCATTTGAGAATTTGCCAGCATTTATAAACTTACTATTTGCATTCTTAAAACTATCTGAAACTAAGAATACAGCTTTTGAATCAGGATTACTAAATTCACCATCATTAATTTCAATTTTCTTAACAGCAGTAGAGCCATCTACAGAATCTAAGTATTCATAAATTAAAACACCTTTTTCACTAATTACTTTACCACCATTTATAACAAGTTCAATATCCCCTGCATATCCAGCATTAGATTCAAGTTGAATAGCAGCACCACTTGCATAAATACCATTACCAAAAGATATAGTTGGAGTTAAATCTTCTCCAGTAGATTTAATAATACCATCATTAAAATTAATAATACCAGATTTAGCACCTATACCAGCAGAAACACCACTAATCAAAGCACCATTAATATTAAATGTTCCGTAACCAGCAATATAAATACCAAATCCTTCAGATTCAATAACTGCAGTATCACTAAGATTAAATACTGGAGCATTAACCTTATTTTTAATATTACCATTTATATAAAGCGCATAACCACCATCTTCAAAACTTGCTGAACCATTTACTTGCTTTATAGTACCATTTAAATTAATTGTTACTCCGTAAGCAACATTTTCAGTCCCAGAAGCATAAGGTGTAACAAAAAGACCAGCCCATCCAGAAAGAGTAACATCTTCACCAATAGTAACAGTAGTATAATTCTCATCTTCTACATTATTAGAGCCCTTTACAACAATAGCAGACTTAAATGCAGTAGAAATACTTATAGTTCCTTCACCAGTAATTTCAACATTACCTTTTTCAATTCTCATCAAATGACCATTTATAGAGCTTGTAATCTTATGACCATTCAAATCAATAATTAAACTCTTATTAATAACTAAAGTTTCACCAGTAACTTCAGTATCTCTAAGAACCACTATTTTAGCATTTTCTTTAGCACTACTAACAGCAGTAGCTAAATCAAGATAATAATTACCCCCTATTTTAACATCATTATAAACAGGTTCATTTTCAAACGTAACATTTTCGCCTAAAGTTAGTTTATCAGGCATAGTAAACATAACATCGCCTTTAAAAGTTCCTCCTGTTATTTCAGCAGTACCTTTTTGAGTAAAACTAGAATTAAATACTCCTCCTGTTATAGTAGTTGTACCATTCAAAGTTACATCAGCACCAAATTCTCCTCCACTAATAACCAAAGTAGAATTTGATCCTTGAGTTAAACTAGCACTATCAGAATTAATTACTCCTCCTGTTATAGTAACATCTTGATAAAAACCATAAGCACCTGAAATAGCAGCTCTACCAGTTGAATAAACTTCTCCAGCATTAATCAAAACACTAGTTTTAGCACTAGAACTACCATTACTTGTAGAAATAGCATTACCAAAACCACAACTAACTTTTCCACCATTCATGATAAATGAAGCACCTGCTAATTTAACATTAACAGCCGTACTATTCTTTGTAGTAGTAGGAACTTCAACCAAACCACCATTCATAACAAATGAAGTATTATTTTCCATATAAACAACAGAATAAGCAGAAGCAGATCCAACAGTTGTAATAGTACCATCATTTAAAATAAGTGAAGCTCCACTTTCCAAAGAAATGACACGAGGTTGTGTTCCAGAATCAGCACTTGCAATAACTCCAGATTTAGAAGCACTACTATCATTAATAGTAACCTCAGTATCCTCACCAGTAATAACTATTGCCTTATTAATATTACTAGGTTCATTTCCAGAATAGGTATAACCATTTAAATCAATAACAATAGACTTATCAATAGTAAGAACACTATCACTAACAGTAATATCAGCAGTAAGCTTAACATTTTCACCATTTTGAGTCGCAGTTTTAAGAGCATCAAAAGTTCCAACTTCAGTATAAGTAATCTCTTCAGCATTTACACCAAAATTAAAACAAAAAGCACTTAAAAAAGCAACTACCATAAAAACTACTTTTTTCATAACTTCTCTCCTTTCAAATATTCATAATACCCTTAGTATTACTAAAACAATTATAAAACTTTTAAAAAAACAAGTAAATATCAAAATTTAAATTTTCGCAAAAAAATAACCCTTATAAATTACTTAAAAAAAGCCACACTAACAAAGAAAGGAGAAAAAATATGAAAAATTATAACGAAGTTCCAAACATTATATCTGCTAAAGATTTAGATTATTTAAGCGACATATTTAACTGGAACTATGGCGCTTATAAAAAAAGTGTTAATGCCCAAAAAAATTTAAAAAATGAAGAACTAGTAACTATATTTGAAGAAGCATCAAATACGTTCTACAATAATATGAATATAGTACTAAATATACTAAACCAAGGAGGACAAAATGAATAACAAAATTTCAAATCCTAAAACAGATGTTTCAAAAGGAATCAATCTAAATGACAAAGACTACACTAATGAATTATTATCATGTTTAAAAGAAATGGAAAAAAACCTAACTATAGCAAAAACAGAAGCAAGCAATGAAAATCTTTATAACGAATACAAACAAATCTGCGAAGAAATATCATCACTAGGAAGAAGAACTTATGAAATTATGTTCAAAAACGGTTGGTATGAACTAGAAGAAGCACAAAATGAAAAAATAATTGAAAAATATAGTACATTTAAACAAGAATTACAGGATTTAAATGAAACTTCATAAAATAAAACTTGAATTTAATAAGAGAGTATAAAATAAAGTGTGTAGTTTTTCATTAGCTTACACACTTTTATTAATATTTTCGCTTTTTTATACTTTTGATAAATATTTAGCAAAATAATCCAAAAATTAATATAAAAAGTTCTCTTATCACGAAAAAAGAGAACTTTTTATGCCTTAGTTTAATATAACTTAAAGATTGAATTCTAATAAATAGTTTATAAAAACACTAGATAATTATAATAAAAAGTAAATTAGGGCGTAGCAATATTTTTTCTTAAGTAAATCTACAGGTTGTTTTACCAACTAAATATCTAATTATACTACTTACTGCTTCTTTATTAGTTAGCGAAATGAACAATAAGCGATTTTATATTAAAGAATATCAAAATAAATGCTAACAAGAATAAAAAATATGATGAAGAAGTTTAAACTTGTTCAATTGAAGAGTACAATTTTTTTCTTAACTATCTGTTTTTTACATAATTACAAATAATATCAACTACGTTTGTATTTCCTATTTTTGCATCTATACATAAATCATAATTATTTTTATCTCCCCAAGTTCTATTAGCTATAGCACTATAATAATTTGATCTTGATTTATCTGATTCTAATATATGTCTTTTAGCTTGTTTTTCATTGTCACCATAATTATTCATTATATTTTTGATTTTATATTCAAGTGGTGCATATATAAAGACTTTTATTAAGTTTTTGTCTTCTTTTAGTATGTAATCAGCAGATCTTCCTATAATAACAGCATCACTTTCATTAGTAATCTTTTTAATTACTTTTGCTTGACTAATTATTGCTTCTTTACTTACATCTAGTGATAAGAAATTATCATATATTTCATCATCAGAGTAACTTTCATTAATCATATTATTTTTGATAGCAAATTCTTTTATTTCTTCTTTAGCATAGAAAGGTATATTTAACTTATTGGCAACGAGTCTTCCTATTTCTTTTCCATTTGTACCATGTTCTCTTGATATAGATATAATTAAATTACTTTTAACTTTATCTTTTTGAATAACTTTAATTTTTTTATTATATGAATCTTTTAAAATGAATAATGAAATAATTGCAGTTAAAACTTCTGCTACCGGAAATGTCCACCAAACAATTTCGGTAACACTTTCTGATTTTGTAAATAAAAATGCTATTGGAAATACAAAAATAACTAATCTTAACAAGGAAATAATTAATGGTTTTAAAGCATATCTTATGGATTGTAAAACACCTTGAATTGCTACTGAAATACCCATGAATACAAATCCGATACTTGAAATTCTTAGGGCTATGGCGCAAACTCTAATTATTTCTTTAGTGGTAGAACCTGCTAGTCCAAATAAATTTGCAAGTGGATAAGCAAATATTTCAAATAAAATACTTATTATTAAAGTAACTATGATAGTATCAATTATTCCATATTTAATACAATCATCTATTCTTTTTTTATCTTGCATACCATAATTAAATGATAATATTGAAATAATTGTATTTGATAAACCAAATGCCGAGAATAATGCAATTTGTTGGATCTTATAATAAATACCAAATGAACCGATTAATACTGTCTGATTTACTTCTGCTAAACCTAATATTGCATTCATTCCAGCCATCATAACTGCAAGTAGGGCTTGCATAAGTGCAGCGGAAATACCAATACTATAAATTCCTTTTATCAAATTGATATCAGGATGTATATATTTTATATTGCCATTAATTTCATTATTTTTTTTATAATGAAAATACATTGCAATAAATAATGATATAAATTGTCCAATTATAGTTGCTAATGCTGCTCCTGCTACTTCCATATTTAATGGATAGATAAATATATAATCTAATACTATATTGGCAACTGCCCCTGATATTTGTGAAATGGTAGATAGCATTGTTTTACCAGTTGCTTGTAAAAATCTTTCATATACAGTATAACCAATAGAACCTAGTGATAAACAAGTACAAATTTTTAAATATGTAGTACCCATTTCAATAATCTCTTTATCGTTAGTAAACAAAGAAATAAACCAATGAGAGCCAAATAATCCAAATAGTAAGAATATTAAATATATACATATACATAAGAATATTCCATTTCCTGCTATCTTATTTGCTTTTTCTCTATCATTTTCTCCTAAACTTTTCGATAGTAAAGCATTTAACCCAACACCTGTTCCAACTCCAATAGCAATGATCATTATTTGAATTGGAAAAGCATAAGTTAGAGCTTGATTTGCAATAGCACCTTTTACTCCCATATTAGCAACGAAAATACTATCAATGACATTATATAAAGCTTGTAAGACCATAGATACAATCATTGGTAATCCCATTTTTAAAATAAGTTTATTCATTGGAGCTATTGCCATTTTATTTTGTCTTTCTTCTTTCATAAATTCCTCCTTATCTTTGCGAGAAAAAAAGGCTAAATCCTTAAACTGGATTTACGCCTTTTCTTTGAAAGCCAATCGTCTTACTTATAGAAGTATACTATTTTTTTTGATTTTTTTCAATAATCAAATTTACAAAATTTTTAAATTTTTGTTTTAGTATTATCACTAAACATAAGGTCTGTTTTTTCTTTAATTTCAATTTTATTAAGGGCATTTACTATTTTTTCTATTAGTTGTTGATCTTCTGTTTTAGAATAAATATATCTACCCTCTGTTTCTTCTTTCATTTCTATAGATACAACTTCATCAGCTTTGTATTTTATATTGTTAATAGTTATGTTTTCTGTTTCTTTATCACTATTTTTTACTGCACAATATATAATTGTTGCAATTAAGCACACTATACATATTATTATGATAAATACCTTTTTTCATTTATTTATCTATCTCCTCAATTAAAGCATTATATGCTTATATATTATCATATTTATAACTTTAGTTAAAGCATACGCATTTTATAGTTTCATTAGTAGTTTTTTTTGATGAAATTATCAAAATTATTTTCTAGTTTTTTTGTTTGATCAACTTGCTGTAATCCTAGATTTATAAAATATATTATTACTAACTACTATACTAACTGTATTTGAACACCACAATAAGGTATGTTAAGTAGTATATCTTATATACCATGTAAAAGAATTGGAATTAATCAAATAAGTAAAAATCTTTTGAATATATAAACTTCTCTTTTTTTAATATTTTTCTATTAAATCTAGAGTAATAGCTCCTATTCCTCCATTTATGTTTATTTTATTTGTACCTTCTCCGATTGTTTGGTTATCATTTATACTTTTACCATTTATTTTATATGTGCCTATTCCTTTATCAATGTTAATTTGATAATCTTGTTGATTACCAATTAGTTTTATAGAAGTTTCCCCTATTCCACTATCTATTTTACTTGTTCCAAGTAGCTTTGCTATTAAAGTTGTTTGTCCAATACCAGTATCTAAGCTTAAATTGTTTAAGATGCTACCATTTATAGTTGTCTTTCCGATTCCTGTACTTATTTTGACACTATTTTTAATGTTTAAATTGTTAATAGTTGATTTTCCTGCTCCTAAATCTAAATTTAAATAATTAGAATTAAGCTTTTCAATAATAATTTTTCCTGCTCCTTGATTTATTTTTACGTTATCTAGTTCTTGATTTTCTTTTAAATATATAGTTAATTTGTCTTTTTCACTATTAAATAAATTGTTTGTTTTTTCTGTTATAAATAACTGATCATTTTCTTCTTTATTTAATATATTTTTACTTGTAGTTTCTATTTTAAACTCATTTCCTGTTTTTATTATTAAATTTGTAGTTGAAAGGTCAATATTTAAATTTTTGGGTTTATTTATTAAGATTTGTGTTTCTTCTTTATTTTCATTTATGTTATTACTATCATTATTATCAAAGATTTCAGATAAAATGCTTATTCCAGAAATAATACTTGTTATAATGATAAATATTAGAAAACTTGCTAATGCTAAGGCTAGATATTTTATTATTTTTTGAGCAGAACTCATTTTATTTCTACTCCTCCGAAGATGGATGTTGCTTTTATGTAAATAGTGTGTTTAGCATTTCTTGTTTTTGTTTTTCTATCATCTGAAACTCCTCCGAAGATAGGGGTTGATGTTATTTTGATATTTACATCTTTTGGAACGTAGATAGTTATTCCTCCGAAGATAGCACTTGTATTTATTAAAGAATCTTCTTTTATTATGGCATTTTTTAAATTACATTCTACTCCTCCGAATACTGCACTTAGATTACATCCTTTAAATTTTTCATCAGTAAAATCTATTTCTTGAACTCCGAATGTTGAGCAATGTTCTTCTTTTTCATTTTTATTTAATTTTTTTATTTCTTGTTTTACTTTTTTATTAAATGTATCTTTAAAAATAAATGATATTCCTATCATTACTAAAACTATTGGTACGATAAGTTTCCAAATTAGTTCAAATTTTATTATGTTTTGACATCCAAGAAGTAAAAATATTCCTATTGCTAGTCCTATTATGTTAGCAGTTTTACTTTCATTTTTAAATAATCCTATAAAACAGGGAACTATTATAAATAATGTCCACCATCCATTAAAGAAAATATTTATATCTGTTATTTCTAGGGCATTTAAGCCTATGATTAGCCTAAAAGGATAAAAACTAAACCCCATAAACTATTACTTATTTTATTCATTTATATTACCTCTTTTCTTATTTATATATTTTTTATTAATTTTTCTATTGCTATTTTTGTTGAGACTAGCATTTTAACCTTCTTTATATCTGATGTTATTATAACACTTGTTATGTTATTTTGGATATACAAATTTTGTTTTGCGTTTTATTTTTTTAGAGAGAACTCACTATTTTTTGTTAATAGCTTATGGTTATGATTTAAATATTTTTATGATTTTAGGCTATTGTACTAAAAGATATACTTTTTTTTTCATATTATAAGATAGTGATGTATATGAATAATTTAATAGCACACCGAGGTGTTAATAATTTAGATTTTGGTGAAAATACAAAAGAAGCTGTTGTTGATTCTTTAAAAAATGATTATGTTAAGGGTGTTGAAATAGATGCTAGAATTACTAAAGATAATAAGATAGTTGTTATTCATGATATGACTATAAATAGAACTAGTAATGGAACTGGTTTTGTTAATAGAATGAGTCTTAAAGAGTTAAAAAAATATAATTTTGGTACTGATAAGAAGTTTTCTAGAATTAATACTTTAAGAGAAATTCTTAGAGTAATTGATAAGGATAAAATAGTTCTTATTGAAATAAAACATGATGGTGGAGATGATGATAGATATATAAAATATTTTTATCGATCTATTAAACCTTTTTTAAATAAAAATATTTATATTATGAGTTTTGATGGAAAAATTATTAAAAAACTTAAGGAAAAGTATCCTTTTTTGAAATGTGGAGTTTTAATTAGTTCTATTATAAATGCTTCTTTTATTGATGATAATATGGATTTTGTTGCTATAAGTAGTTATAGTGTTAAAAAAGTTAAAAATATAAATAAACCTATTTTTGTTTGGGGGATTAATAGTAAAAAAAGATATTTTGAACTTTTAGAAAAGATGAGTTTGGATACTTATTACATTGTTGATGTTCCTAGGAATTATTTAAGTGTTAAGAAAAAAAACAATAGCTGAGGACTAACTATTGTTTTTAGATTAATTATTTTTTTTACTAATTATAAGTGCAACTACTCCTATTAAGACCATTATACCTAAAAGTATCCAACTTACCATAATAATTCCTCCTTATATGTTATGTCTAATTTAATTTTAACATTTTTTAGATTTTTTACAAGGAAAAATTACTTTTTTTGTTATTTTTTACAAGGAAATTACTTTTTTTATTGGTTTTCTTCTAATTTTTCTAAAATTTCTTTTGTTACTTCGATTGCTTTTTCTTTTAAGCTTGTTGCAGACTCTTCAATTATTTTTTCTTTTTTCTTTTTAGATGTTTGAATTAGTTCTTCTAGATCTTTTTCTATTTTTTCAGCCTTTTTTTCTGCAATTTTTTTAACTTTTTCTTTATCTAGAGCTTCTAAATCTTTTTTTATTTTTTCTAGTTGTTTTTCTAGATCTTGTTTTAGATCTTTTGAGTTAGTTTTTTGAATTTTTTCTTTTAGGTTACATAATTTTTCTTTTAGGTCTTTTCTTAAATCTTTTCCTTTTTTAGGAGCATACATCATTCCAAGTCCTGTTCCTAGGATTGCTCCAACGGCTACTGCTGTTTTCTTTTTCATTTTTTATCCCTCCATTACAGTTTTATTATGCCTTGTTTTTTTTAGTTAATACTTATTTTTATTTTATTGCATCAACTTTATATATGAATGTTGATTCTTGTCCGTTTTTTGAGGCATATCCTTTATAGTTATTTGCTAATTCTATTAGTTTTTGGGTTTGATCTTTTTTTGTTTTTAACTTTTTGCTGTAATTTGTCAGTTTTGTTATTCCTTCACTGTTAAATTTTTGTATTCCTTGATTTAGGTCAGTTGTTCCTGATGATAAGCTTTTTGCTCCATTTGTTAGTATTATAGAACCACTATAAAGTTTATTTACTCCATTTTTTAAGTCTGTTAATCCTGTATTAAGACTTGCAGAACCATTTTTTATTTTAGTAAGGTTTTTATTTAATTCTGTTAACATACTATTTATTTGTGTTGTTATGTCTTCTAATGATGTTATAGTGTTATCTATTGCTAGATTATTACTGCTTAATAAAGTGATAAGTTCGTATGATGATTTTATTTTGTTTAGCGTTTCATCTTCTCCAGTATAATTTGTTAAGTTGTTTGATGTGTAGTAATTTTCTAACTCTTCGTATGTTAATCCAGTTTTTGATATTAGACTATTAATAGCATTTGTATTTTGGGATTTTAAGTATTTTAAAGATGTTATGTTTTCACTAGAATTATTATCGTTTAAAGAATTTTTTGCTTTATTTAGCGCTGTTATAACTTGTTCCAAACCATTATTTATTGTTATGGAACCATTGTTTAGTTTTTCTATTGCAGAGGCAACATTTTTTATGTTATTGCTTATTTCTTTTGTTCCTGTTGAAAGATTTTTTGCTCCTTCACTTAATTTGTTTGCTCCACTTTGAAGTTCATTCATGCTTTCTTGTAGTTTTTGGGTGTTTGTGTAAAGTGTATCCATTTTGTCAAAGACTTTGAAATCTTCTTTATCTATTAGTTTTGGTGTTATTACCATGTATATGTCATTTAATGAGAAGTTTTCTGTTTTATATTTTATTGTTATATTGTCTAGTGTTTTGAAACTGTCATAGTTAATGCTATCGTAAAGTCCTGGGGATGCTAGTGCTATTAACATGCTTCTTGTCCCAGTTTGTGTTATTTTACCGTTGGTAACTGTTATATTTTTGTTTTGTTTACTGTCAAGAGTTGTTCCTAGGCTTACTACGAATGGTGTGTATAATGTTTGATTTACACCATTTACGTTTACATTATTTTTTTGATTGTTTTTGTAATTGAATTCTATTTTGATATTTCCTTTTTTTCCTTTTATGTCTTCTGGTTTTACTTCTTTGTTATTTAAATAATATTTTATATTTACTTCAATTGGTAATTGTTTATCTGTTTTTCCTTGATAGAATATGTCTTCGCCTTTGGTATTCCAATATAGAGTGTTTTTATCTTGTTTATAGGTTTCTTCACCATTTATATTTAGTATTTCTTTTAATTCTGTGTTATCTTTTAGTGTTTTTTCGCCATTATAATACAAATGATTTGTTACAGTTATTTCTTGTTTTTGACCATTTGAATCTAGTTTTGTGTATACTGATTCTGTTTTTTGTGATGCAAATACAGAAACTGGGCTTAATACTAGCGATAGGGTTAAAGCTAATCCTGTTATTTTTTTTATATTTTTCATTTTAAACTCCTTCTTTCATATTTTTTGTTGTTTTTACTATTAATTTATCAAATATAAGTATTAGTGATGGTAATACTAAGATTACTACTAGCATGCTTATTATTGCTCCTCTTGATAGGAGGTTACATATTGAACCTATCATATCTATTTGTGAATAGATTGCTACTCCAAAGGTTGCACAGAAGAAACATAGTGCTGAGGTTATAATTGAAGGTACTGTTAATTTTAATGTTTTTTCCATGGCTTTCTTTTTGTCTTTTGTTTTTGATCTTTCTTCTATATATTTTGTTGACATTAGAATAGCATAGTCTATTGTTGCTCCTAGTTGGATGGTTCCTATTACTATTGAGGCAATGAATGGGAGTGATGTTCCTGTGTAGTATGATATTGCCATGTTGATAAATATTGCCATTTCTATTGCAAATACTAGGATGAATGGTAGGCTTACTGATTTTAGTACGCATAGCATTATTATAAATATTACTCCGATTGATAGGTAGTTTACTACTTTGAAGTCATGATCTGCTATTTCTACTAGGTCTTTTGTAAGTGCTCCTTCACCTGCTATTATACTATTTTCGTCATATTCTTTTACTAAGTTATCAATTTGTCCTATTTGTGCGTTTAATTCATCGCTTGCTACTTCATATGTTGAGTTTAGGATAATAAGTTGATAGTTATTATTTTGATATATTTTAGTTACTTCTTCTGGTAGCATGTTTGAAGGAATACCAAATTCTTCTATTGTTTGTGGTGCTAGGACTAAATCTATTCCTTTTTGATTTTTTAATTTATTTACTAATTCTTTTGTTTTATATGTTGAAACTTTTTTATCTAGCAATATTATTTCTGGAGATGTTATGTTAAATTCTTTTGATAGATTGCTATTTGCTATGCTACTTGGAAGATCTTGTGGTAATGATTTATCTAGTTTGTAGTATACGTTATAGTGACTGTTTCCATAGAAGGCTGGTATGCATATTATTATGAATGTTATTAATATTATTACATAGTGTTTAAGTGAGAATTTTTGAATTTTTTGAAATTTTGGTAATATTACTTTGTGTTTGGTTTTTTCTATGTATTTATCGAATACTAATAGTAGTGATGGGAATATTGTTAGGACACATATTAGTCCGAATAATATTCCTTTTGCCATTACTATACCTATATCTTTACCTAGGGTTAAGTCCATGAAGCATAGTGCTAGGAAACCTGCGATTGTTGTAAGAGATGAACCTATTACAGATTTAAATGTTTCTCTTATGGCTTCTTCCATAGCTTTCTTTTTTTCTTTTTCTTTTTCTTTTGCTTGTTCATATTTGTGATATAGGAATATTGAAAAGTCTGTTGTTACTCCGAGTTGTAGGACTGCTGTTATGGCTTTTGTTATGTATGATACATCATGTAAGAAAATGTTTGAACCCATGTTATACGTTATTGCCATTCCTATATTTAGTAGTAGAAATATTGGTGTTAGATATGAATCTGTTGCTAGTGTTAATACAATTAAACAAAGTACTACTGCTATTACTACGTAGGCTGCTATTTCTTGATTAGATAGATTCATTGTATCTAATACCATGGCTGTCATTCCACTTACTGTGCTTGAATCTTTGACTGTCTCGCGCATTTGTTTTACCGCACTTATTGTTTTGTCATTTGATGTTGATTCTTTGAATGTTACAACCATTATTGTTTTATCTTTGTTTGTTACTTTGTTTACTATTTCTGATGGTAACATGTCTATTGGTATAGTTTCATCTGTTATGTCTGCTATACTCATTACTTCGTTTACTCCATCGATATCTTTTATTTTGTCTTCTAGTTTTAGTATATCGTGATTTGACATATTATCTACTGTTACGAATGAAAAGGCTCCTATACCAAATTCATCTGTTAGGATGTCTTGTCCTTTTATTGTTTCTATGTCCTTTGGTAGGTATACTAAAATATCATAGTTTACTTTGGTATTTACGTATCCTATTGTTGCAGGGATAAGTAATAGTACTGATAGTAGTACGATTAAGAAACTATGATTTGTTATAAATTTAGATACTTTCTTCATATTAAAACCTCCATCTGTAAGAAATTTTATTCTTTTTTGGAGGAATAATCACTAACAAAAATAGTGTTTTTGTATGATAATGAACACTTTGTTTTATTTGTATGTGTAATTAAACAACTTTTGTAGTTTATCTGTACTTTTGAGTTTTTTTTAGTTATAATTGTTTTATGAATTTGAAAGGGTGATTTTATGAGAAGTAAGAAAACTGATCTTAGGATTATTAAGACTAAAAAGAGTTTGTATGATTCTTTGCTTGATTTGATGAGGGAAAAACCTTTTGAAGAGTTAAAGGTTTCTGATATATGTGAGAATGCTTTAGTTAATAGATCTACTTTTTATTCTCATTTTGATGATAAGTATGATTTGCTTGATAGTTTGATTTGTGATTTGAAGGAAGGATTGTCTGAGGAACTTAGTAAGAATACTAATATTTCTAATTCTAAGGATTATTATTTGGAGATGATTAAGTTACTTCTTGATCATATTGAGGATAAGAAAGATGTATATGCGATGGTTCTTATTAATAATAAGAATGGTGTTGGTATGGATATGGTTTATGATGCTTTAAATGAAGATGTTACTAAGAGAATTGAGATTGAGGGTCATAAACTTAATAGAGGTATTCCTAGTTCTATTATTGCTAAGTTTTATTTAGGGGCTGTGTTTAATTTGGGTAGAGAGTGGCTTATTAGTAATAGTAAGTATTCTAAGGATGAAATTATTAGTTATTTAGAGGATTTGCTTCCAGATGTGTTGTAGCTTTTGGGAGTTTTTTGTTGTTTTTTTAAAATTATTCTCCTATAAAAAAATTGACATAAATTTTTTATTTACATCAATTTACTTTATTGTTTACAACTAGGTTTTTGATTTTACGATATTGTTGGCGTTTTTGTTTACTTGTAACATTTTTTTATTTTAGTAATAGTAATTTTTTAAGAGAAATATGTCAGTTTTTGGAAATCAACTATTTACATTTTTATTCTAAATCTAATAATTGTGCTTTTGTTTTTATCCTCCACTCTAACCGATTAGATTTTTATTTGTTCCGATTACTCGGTGACAGGGTACGATTATCGATATTTTATTTTGTTAATTATTTACAAACTTTTTCTTGAAATGGAGTTCCTTCAGTTCTGTATGGAATAGTAATATATTTTCTTTTTCTTTCAAAATACTCATTTTTAACAATCTGATGTGCACATGATTAAGTCAATCATCATGTCTTCGTATATTTTATATAATTCATTATACTCTTCTGTTGTTAGATTTTTGTTATAGTTTTGGTGAGATTCAACTGTCCTATAATGAAAACTTGATACTTTTCCATCTTTCATTAATACTACTGTTGGCGCTGAAAGTCTTTTTTCTCCTTTTTTTGCTCCACTTTCAAATGTTGAAGTTATGTTGCTATCTAGAACCTCTATTATTTGTTGATAGATTTTGGCCTTTTCATTGTTTTTATTTTTTTCAAAAGTTTCTCTTACTTCTCCAAAATCATAGTAATAAATTTTTTCTACTCCATTTTCTTCTGCTGATTTTAAAAGAACTGGTAAGGCTGCTCGACACCAATTGCAATCTGGAAATCCGAAATATATAATTTTATCTCCTTCTTTTAGTTCTTTTACAATATTTTCATCATTTAAATAAATAATTGGATTATCTTTGTTTATTTCTATATTTAGGTATTTACCTTTTTTTCCTTCGTATTCCCAACTTTTATTGTTGTAACTTTCATATTCTTTTTTAAATTTATAACTATCTTTACTATTTTGAATTAGAATGTATGTTGTTATTGCTCCGATTATTAGGATTAGTATTAAAATTAGTCCTATTATTAGTTTTTTATTTTTCATTTTATTACCTCTTTTCTTATCTGATAATTATGTATACCATAAATGCTATATAAGTCATTACCATAATAAATCCTTTTTTGTTTCCAATTCTTGAGTTAAAACAAGTGAATATATAACACATTATTGATACTCCTAGAAGAATTACTATATCTATTAAACTTTGATAATTTACTGGAAGTGATGATACTGAACTTGATAAGCCTATAACAAACAGAAGATTGAAGATATTTGATCCTATAACGTTTCCTATAGCAATGTCTGTTTCTCCTTTTTTTACTGCCATAACTGATGTTACTAATTCTGGAAGTGATGTTCCAAGTGATACTATGGTTAGTCCTACTAGGGTTTCTGATATTCCCCAGTTTATTGCTATTGTTTGGGCTGATTTTACTACTGTTTCTCCTCCTAAAACAACTGCGATTAATCCAAGAACTAACATTAATATGTCTTTTGTTGTTAGTTTGTGTTTTTCTGTGGTTAATCTTTTTTCTTTTTTTGCTGTTAGAAGAAGTGAATAGATATATATTGCTAAGATACTTAATAGAACTAAGCCTTCTCCTCTTGTTATAATGTTTTTGCCACTTCCATTTAGAAAATTATCGAACATTAAGAACATTAATACTATTGTTGCGATTATAGAAAATAGGAAATCTTTTGTGATTACTTGTCTGTTTGCTTTTAGTCCTGATATTATAGCACTTATTCCTAGAACTCCTAGAAGATTGAAGATATTTGATCCTATTACATTACTTACGGCGATTTCATTTGATCCTTTTAAGGATGCTACTAAACTAACTACTGCTTCTGGTGCACTCGTTCCAAATGCTACTATTGTTAGACCTATTATTAGAGTCGGTATTTTTAGAGCCTTTGCTAGATTTGAACTTCCCTCTACAAAGTAATCTGCTCCTTTTACTAGGAAGATGAATCCTATTATTAAAAATATGTATACCATGTTTTCTCTCCTTTTATATTTTTAATCTAGTATAGATTTTTTTGATATTTTCTTGCAAATCTTTTTTATCTATTTCTATATTTAACTTTTTGTTTTCCATGATTATTTCTCCGTTTATAATTGTTGTTAGTATGTTACTTTCTTCAATATTGTTAACTATTTGAGGAAATAATTCTGGTGTTGGAAAAGTTCCTATTTTATCTAAATCTAAAATAATTATGTCTGCTTGTTTTCCTTCTTCTAGTGAACCAATTTTTTCTTCTAGTCCTAGAGCTTTGGCTGAGTTTATGGTAGCCATTTGAAGAACTTCATAAGAGCTTATTACTGTTGGATTTTTGTAAAGTGCTTTTTGAAGATTTGCCACTAGTGACATATGTTTAAATAGATTTAAATTATTTCCACTTCCTTGGCCATCTGTTCCTAAACAAATGTTAATGTTATGTTTTTTGTAACTTGTTATGTCTGCAATACCACATCCTAGGTTTAAATTACTTAAAGGGTTTGTTACTATTGAAACTTCTTTATCTTTTAATATTTCTTGTTCTTTTTCTTCTATAAATGTTCCATGAGCTAAGATTAGTTTATGACTCAAGAAACCTAGTTCTTGTAAGGCCTCTACTGGGGATTTTTGATAGTTTTCTTTGATTATTTTTACTTCTTCTTCGTTTTCGCAGAAATGTATGTGAATCGGTAAATTTGTTTCTCTTGCTAACTTTTCACATTCTTTTAGATAATTTTTTGTACAGGTGTACATTGAATGTGGAGTTATGGTAAATGTTACAAGTGGATTATTTTTATATTCTTTAATTAGAGCTTTAAACTCTTTTATTTTGCTTAATCCATCTTTATCTGTATCTCCGATTAGACATCTTGACATTGCTATTCTTATTTTTGAATCTTTTACAGCTTTCATCGTTCCTTTATAACCAAAATACATATCACTTGCACAGGTAGTTCCGGTTTTTATCATTTCTAAGCATGATAATAATGCTGAATAGTATACGTCTTCATCTGTCATGTTGTTTTCGATTGGCCAGATCTTTTTTTCTAACCAGTCTTGCAGGGTTAGGTTGTCATTTGTTGCTCTAAAGATACTCATTCCTAAGTGAGTGTGTGCATTTATTAGACCAGGCATTACTATTTTATTTTTTGCATCAATTAATTTGTCATATTCTCCTTGATAATTCTTAGTAATTTTTTCTATTTTATCGTCATTTATTAAGATATCTAGTTTTTCATATTTTTCTTTTCTTTTTGGATCCATGGTTATTATTAAGCCATCTTTTATTAAAGTTTTCATGTTTTTTCACCTCTTTTATGAATTTTCTTTTATATATATTTTAACATTTATATTGTTCTTGGAAAAGGGTTTATTTTTTTGTGTAAAAAAAGAAAAGCTTTCATTTTTCTGGTTCGTTTATTTTTACTTTTCTTTTGGATATGTTTTTAACGTCTTTGGGAAAACTTTTCTTGAGCCTTTTTGAGGTACGAAATTAGTTACAAATTTATTTTTGCCATTTGATATTAAGTAGAAGTAGCCAAGAGAGGAGAATACTACTGCTCCGATAAAGTTTACTATTAAATCTTTCATTGTATCATTTATTCCTATGTCTAAATATCCATTTGATATTTTTGCAAGTTCTTTTCCTTCATTATTATAAATTATAGTATAGCCTATATCTTTTATAACTATGGGATTATTATTTTTTTCTGGATCTAATTCTACTGATGATATTTTATCTACTACTCTATCTTTTTGCATGTCAATACTTAAGACTTTGTCTGATGCAAATTCAAAAAATTCCCATAGTACTCCGATTGTCATTGAAAAACAAAATGCTACTAAACATAAGTAAACTGGCGATAAGTTGAATTTTTCACTGTTTTTGTTTAGTAAATTTATTAAGGAGAATCCTACTGCTGCGGCTAGAAAACCATTTATAGTGTGAAGCATTGTGTCCCAGAAGGGGAATATTCCGTAAAAGTTTTGTATTTCTCCAAGTATTTCAGCTGAGAAAATAAATAATAAAATTATTATTTCTAGAGTATTTGGTAAGGTTATCTTGAAGTTTTTTTGGATGAAGAAAGGCACTAGTAAAAGAAGTAGCGATAGCAAGCATAAAAGAGCATTTTCGAAATTTCCTTTTAAAATTTGCAGTATCATACAAACAATTACTAATACTCTTAGAACTGTATATACTACTAGAGAACTTCTTTTACTTTCTTGGTAAGTTTGTTTGATTGATTTTCTTTTTTTCATTTATATCACCTTTTCTTTTTTATAAAATTATTTATGGTTTTTTGATTATTTCATAAGTACTGCTACAAGGATTCTGTCTTGAATATTTTGGAGTTTAACGAATAAGTTGATTGAACCTTTAAAAATGAGAAGTTTAATAATTACCAAAACAAATGATAAAATTAAACATAGACAAAACATTTCAACGTTTGCAGGCATAAAAGAAACAAGATCAATATAATTATTGTTTTTAAGTACTAGGAGAGCGATTACTCCGATAAAGATTAAAATAATTGATATATATTCAAATAAAGATTCAGACATTTCAATAATGTAAGCAATAAGAATACTAAACCATTTTATTATGTTAAAAAATAATGTACTAATTCCTACTAGTAAAGTTTTAAGTATTTTTATATAGATTTTATCTGTACTAAATTTAATGTAGTTAACAAAGAATTGCCATCTAGTTACATAAGTTTTAGAATGTGTTTCTTCATATCTTTCCTTTTTAGCACTATAAGTTTCATTTTTATTTTTAGAATATTGTTTTGAATTAGCCATTTCATCTAGTAAAACATCATAATCTCTTCTTTTTATTGGATCAAGAAGAGTATCTTTGGCTTCATTTAAACTAACAATAATTTTACTTGCTTCTGGGCTCTTGTTAATATCAGGGTGATATTTTTTAGCCATAGAGCGATATGCTTTTTTTATTTCTTCTTCTGAAGCTTTTCTATCAATATTTAAAAGTTCATAATAGTTTATCATATAAATACCTCACAACTAATAAAATTATATATTAAAAACACAATAAAAGCAAAACTTAATTAACAAATGATATATCTTTAGACATTATTGCTATTTTGTGATATATTTTTTTACATAAGGAAGCACTCCTCGAGATTTACTCGTAGGTGCTTCTTTTTTTATTTAATAAAGTTTTATTAGAAACTAAATTTCTTTTTGTGTAATTGACATTTTCTTGGTTTTTGTCCATTTTTTATTGGGTAACAAAGTAATTCCCTTTCCTTAGTTTCTTTCAAGTCTAACTAAGTAAAAGACATAATAAAAGAACATATTTCTATGCTCTAGGGTGCCTTTGTAGGAGT
Organism: Bacilli bacterium; assembly: GCA_051872415.1. Taxonomy (GTDB): domain Bacteria; phylum Bacillota_I; class Bacilli_A; order RF39; family UBA660; genus UMGS1449. The sequence goes on along the minus strand of JBJEDW010000002.1, from coordinate 2,683 downwards.
TGCACCTACGAAACTATTAAGGCATAAAGAAAACACTCTAGTTTTGAGTGCTATTTCTCATTTTTTTTAATTTTTTTTACTGTTTCTTCCCATTTTTTATCTTGTTGTTCTAAATATTTTTTATCTTCTTTTGTTAATTGAAATGTTTCTCCTGTAGGCTCCGCCCCTAGTTGTTGATTCCATCTAGGACTACTGAATGGTTTATATTCTTTTTTATTATTTTCCATCATTCCACCTCTTCTAGTTCTATTTTAACATAAAAATCATCATTTTTATCTATTTTTAAAACTTTAAATTTACTATTTCAAATAAATAATACCTCTTGCCCGATTCATTATATTCAGAAATATCTCTTTCTTTTTTATTTTTTATTATCATTTAAACTCTTGTTTCTGAATTATAAACACCTCATTTTGTAGTACTCGTATATGCTTTATTCATTATTACACTTCCTACTTTATATATTAACATTTTTCTCAACACTTTATTTTAATTATCTGACATTTTTGATTCTTCATTTGTTAAGGTTATTACATTTTTTAATTTTCCATTATAAATATATGAATCAAAACCAATATATTTATTGTTTGCATATTCTTCATTTTTTGTTAATTTTGATATTACATCTTTATTTTTTATAATTTTATTTTTTTAATAACTGGGTATAGTAAAAATGGTGATAATATGGAGAATAAAAGTATATGGACAGTTGATATTAATGAAAAGGTTTGTCCAAATTTAGATAAAGATATTTCTGTTGATGTTTTGATTATAGGGGGAGGTATTACTGGTATTAGTACTGCTTATCATTTGATTAACAGTGGTCTTAAGGTATGTTTGGTTGATAGAAATAAGACTTGTTCTGGTGTTACTAGTAGGACTACTGGTAAGCTTACTTATTTACAAGATAATATATATTCTAAACTTAAAAGTTATCATGGAGAGTCTATATCAAAATTATATTTAGAAGCTCAGAGGGACTCTATTAGGATGGTTAAAGATGTAATTAAAAAGAATAAGATTGATTGTAATTTTGAAAAGGTTAAGTCTTTTGTTTTTTCTGATAGTGATAATGATATGAATGAAGAGATAAGCTTACTTAAAGAGTTTGATGTACCACTTAAGGAGAGCAACTTTCTTCCTAATAAAGAAAAGGTAATGTATTCCTATTATGTTAATGATACGTATGTTTTTCATCCTCTTAAATATTTATTTGCTTTAAAGGAGAAGTGTTTAAAGGAAAATATTTTAATTTATGAAAATACTAAAATTGTTTCTATAGATAAAGAAAATGATATTTTTGTGTGTAAAACTAGTAATAATAAGATCAATGCTAAATATGTTGTTCTTGCTTTACATTATCCTTATTTTTTAGTTCCTTTTTTATTTCCTTTAAAATCTTATATTGAAAAGTCTTATATTGGAGCTTTTAAAACTGATAAAAATTATAAGTTCAGTTCTATTAGTGTTTCAAAGCCCATTATTTCTTCTCGTTATTATTCTGATAATGATGATGTCTTTGAACTTTATTTAACTAACTCTCATAATACTTGTATTTATGATAATGATAAAAGTAATTTTGATGATTTGATTTGTTCTAAGGGTAAAAAACCAGATTATTTGTGGTCTAATAATGATATTATGACTTATGACTTGCTTCCTTTTATTGGGTTTATTGATGATAATCTTTTGATTGGTACAGGGTATAATACTTGGGGTATGACTAATGGCTTTCTTGCTGGATGGATTTTTTCCGATTTGATACTCGGAAATAAAAATAAGTACTCTTCTTTGTTTAATCCTTTAAGAGGAATTAATTTGGGTAAAGTGGTTAATTTTCCTACTATTTTAGGTAGCAGTGCTTTTTCTTTTGCAAAATCTAAGTTATGTAAGAATAAAAGTTGGTATAGCTCTAATGTTAAGTTTGAAAAGAGAAATGGGAAAGATGTTGCGATATATGTTGATGAAAATAAAAAAGAACACATTGTTTATAACAAGTGTCCACATTTAAAATGTAGTCTTATTTTTAATGAGGTTGAAAAGACTTGGGATTGTCCATGTCATGGTTCTAGATTTGATTTGCATGGAAAGTGTATTGAGGGACCAAGTAATTATGATATTAGTTATAGAAAGTAGGTTTAGTTTTTTATTTAAATTTATTAGATAATTTATAAAAAATAGTACCTAAGTAGTCCCTAAAAAAAATAAAAACCCTTATTTTATAAGGGTAAAAATCATACTTACTGGGGCGTGTTACTAATAAACTTTTAGCCACCGAGCAATATAAAAAGCCTAGAATACTAAACATTTATACACTTGTTATTTTAACACAAGCCACTAATAAAAACAATGTTAAAGCTATGCTTTGTTATTGGTGTTAATGTTATGTTATTGGTGTTATTAGGTTATTAAATAATGATATTTGCTTCTTCACGTATATTTCTGTTATGTGTAATAAATATCTTTAATATAAGTTTCTTTAACATCAACAATTACTCTTGTATATTTTTATAGAAAGTTGAAAAAAATAGTGGTTTTAACACTATTTCATATATTAATTACATTTGCCACCTTTTGACTCAAAGTAATTTTCAACGCTATCAACATTTTTATCATAATCTATATAAATAATATGATTATCTTTGATATCTTTTTTCATTTCAGGGGAACATTTTTCACATTC
>JBJEDW010000001.1:0-4684 GCA_051872415.1 Bacilli bacterium | reverse complement strand
TATTTTCCCGTTAATGTTTTAAAAAATTTGAGACATTTTCCTAAATTATTGACATCAAAACAAGTTTTTTGTAACCTACCTTGTAAACTTTTCAAAGTTAATCCTAATTTTATCAAAAACATCTTGTAATCTAAAGTTTTTTCTTTTATAATTTATACTAGGAGGAATAATATGAAAAGGGATAAAAGTTTTTATTATGTTTTTATTATGTTTCTATTTGTAACTTGTTATATAACCTGCTATATTTTATCAAATAGAACAATTGAATTTGGAGGAATGATTGCTACTGCAAGTGCAATGATTTATCCGTTTACTTACTTTATTGCAGTTTTATTTTATGAAAGATATGGAAAAAATCGAGTTTTTGAACTTATAAACTTTTCTATAGTAGCTTTAATTTTTATGGGTATTATGTTTGCTTTTGCTGGTACATTTAATGTTCATGGAGGCTCTGATGGTTTAGAAAAACTATTCAATATAGATTTTAGAGTTTTATTCTCATCAATAGTAGCATTCATTGTAGGACAATATGTAAACATTAAACTTTATGATTTTCTTGGCAATAAAAAAGGTTTTGATTTTCTAATCGCTGGAGTTATTGCTATAACGATTGATAGTTTTCTATTTGTAGGATTATCTCAATTAGGTACTATAAAATTAACAGAAGTATTAAATTTAGCAACTGGTCAATATGCTTTAAGTGTAATCGCAATAATCATTTATGCTTTATGTTTTAATTCATTAATGCCTACTTTACTTGAAACTAAAGATAAAAACGAAGAAATTACAAGTGAAGAAAAGCCAAAAAGAAAAACTAGTACCACTAAAAAAAGTAGTGCTAAAACTACTACAAGCAAAAAAAGTGATTCAAAAACTAAAACTGAACAACAAAAAACAACTTCAAATTGAGGTTGTTTTTTTATTGTTATTATTTATTTATTTTTTGCATTTGTTTCATAACTTGATTAACTTGTTTTTGAGTTGGAGTTCTTCCCATTCCACTCATCATAACTTTAATCATTTCTTCATTAATTGGTGGATTTTTCTTTAAATACTTTTGCATAAAGAATCTAGCACCAAAAAAGCCAATAATAAGCCCTGCAACAAGGCCAATAACTATCATTAATATATCATGCCACATAATATTACCTCCATATACCTATTGTATAAAATAGTTTATGAAATAGCAAGTAAAAATATTAAAAAGAAAATTATAAATAGAAATAACTAATTCTTTACTCTTTTCTTTGTAATAAAGAAAAAATCTTGATTTTTAAAATCACAAACAAATAAATTAAGTTTTAAATCTCTTAAATCTTCTAAAAAAGAAGGTTTATTAGTATTACTTTCTATCTTTATATTAGAATTTTTAACAGTTAAAATAGATATTTCATTTAAAAACAAATTATTAATAATATGTTCATTACCATTATTAGAATACATAATCTTATCTTTATACTTATCTTTAATAATTTCATTTATTTTACCCTTATCTAAAAATAAACTAATCTGAGAAAATAAATTATATCCGTATTCTTTATCACTTAACTTCATATGATAAATTCTATTAAAGATAAAAAAAAGTTCACTAGGTTTTTCTTTGTAAAGCTTATAAAATTCTTCTTTAACATTAAAAATATATAATTCTTTCATTTAAATCACCAAAAATAGTATACAAAAGCAAAAGAAGAAAAAATGTCGAAAAAAGAGAAAGTTTTAAAAATTTACTCTCTCTTTTACATAACTAATTACTTCATCTAAGTTTAATTTTACTTGTTTCATACTATCTCTATCTCTTAAAGTAACAGTATTATTTTTTAATGTTTCATCATCTACTGTAAGACAATAAACTGTTCCAATAGCATCATTTCTACGATATCTTTTACCAATTGAGCCTGCCTCATCATAATTAGTCATAAAGTATTTATTTAATTTTTGGTATATTTCTTGGGCTTTTTCACTATGATATTTCTTAACTAAAGGTAAAACTGCTACTTTATAAGGTGCAAGAAAAGGATGTAACTTTAATACTTCTCTAGTATCATCATTTATTTTTTCTTCCTCATAAGCATCAAAAAGTATTGCTAAAACACTTCGATCAAGTCCGCATGTTGATTCAATAACATAAGGAACATATTTTTCATTAGTTTCAGGATCTAAGTATTCTTGACTTACCTTGCTATATTCCATATGACGAGAAAGATCAAAATCAGTACGATTGTGAGTACCATTTATTTCTCCCCATCCAAATGGAAATTTATATTCTATATCAGAGGCTTCTTTAGCATAATGTGCTAGTTTTTCATGATCATGAAACCTTAAATGATCTGGATTAATTCCTAAATCTTTATAAAAATTTAAAGCATAACTTTTGTAAAAATTATAAAGTTCAGAATCTGTTCCTTCTTTACAAAAAGTTTGATATTCCATTTGTTCAAATTCAATAGTTCTAAAAGTAAAGTTTCCTGGAGTTATCTCATTTCTAAATGCTTTACCAATTTGTCCTATTGAAAAAGGAAGTTTAGCACGCATTGTCCTTTGAACATTTAAAAAGTTGACATATTCCCCTTGAGCATTTTCAGGTCTTAAATAAATAGTACTTTTTTTATCTTTTGTAACACCTCTTTGAGTTTCAAACATTAAATTAAATTCTCTAATATCGGTAAAATTACTCTTTCCACACTTTGGACAAGGAACCTTTTTATCTTTAATAAAAGTTATCATTTCTTCTTCAGTCATTCCATCAGCATGAGCATTTTCATCAAAATCATCAATTAGATTATCTGCCCTTTGACGAGATTTACACTCTTTACAATCTATTAAAGGATCAGAAAAACTTTCAACATGTCCTGAGGCTTCCCACACTCTAGGATGCATCAAAATATCAGCGTCTACTTCATATGCATTGGGACGCTCTTGAATAAACCTTTTTCTCCAAGCATCTTTTACATTATTTTTAAGCCTTGCACCAAGTGGACCATAATCCCAAGTATTAGCAAGTCCTCCATAAATTTCACTACCTGGAAATATAAAACCATAGTTTTTACAAAAATTTACCATTTTTTCCATATTCATATTAAATCACCCTTTCTAAAAACAAAAGATTCTAAAAGAAAACTTAGAGACGATATAAAACCGCGGTTCCACTCTAATTATTCTATAAGAATCTCTTTTTGTTATATCTGCTAAAGGATTCCAACCCTCATCTTCGCAGTAACTAATACAAGTATATTTTAATATAAAAAATAGTTTTTGTAAATACCTCTTTTTTAGCAAAAACAAAACATTTGTTTGACATTGTATCTATTATATGATAAGCTTTAACTGGAGGTAATATAAATGGAGAAACTAACAGTAAAACAAGAAAAGGTTTTAAGAGAACTCAAAAAATATATTGCAAAAAATGGTTATCCCCCAACAGTTAGAGAATTATGTGCTTTAACAAAACTAAAAAGTACTGCAACTATTCATGTTCACCTTGAACAATTAGCTATCAAAGGATACATAAGAAAAGATAAAGATCGCAATAGAACTATAGAAATTTTAGTGCCTAATGAATATGATAAGAAAACAGATACAATAGTATCAATTCCTTTAGTGGGAAAAGTTACTGCAGGTAACCCAATTGAAGCTATTGAAAGACCTGGAGAATATTTTGATGTTCCTGCAAGTATATTAAATCCAAAAAAAGAAACTTTTTCTCTAAATGTAAGTGGGGATAGTATGATTAATGTAGGAATTCATGATAATGACATAGTTCTAGTAGAAAAAACAAAAATTGCTAAAAACGGAGATATAGTAGTTGCTATGAATGAAGATAATGAAGCAACAGTAAAAACATTTTATAAAGAAAAAGATCACATTAGATTACAACCTGAAAATGATGCTTTAGAACCAATAATTTTAAACAATGTTACCATTCTAGGAAAAGTTGTTGGACTTTACAGAAAAATATAAAAAAAATTAGCTATTTATTGGCTAATTTTTAATTTGAATAAAACTTATTTATTGTTAAGTGCATTAAGTAGATTAACTTTAAACATATCTTTTTCTGCATTTGTTTTAGAAATCATTACTCCTTTATAAGTACTAAGTTCACTTCTATGTCCCTCTTCAAGAATAGAATCAGGAGTAATATTAGTAAGTAAAACAATTCTAGAATCTTCATAAACTGTATAATGTAAAGTTACATCACCATGAACTTTTGCAAAAAGATGATCAGTTGGAAGTTTAAGTTCATATGTCATTGTATTTTCTTTCTTATCAGTAGATATAAGTTTACCTAAGAATTTACCCTCTCTAATACTTGGATAATATTCAAAAGTAAGCTTTTTATATGCTAACATATTATATTTTCTTACAGATCTTTCTTTTTTTCTAAATTCATTTTCATTAACATACTCAAAATGATAATGTAATTTCTTATTATCCATATTACCTAACCCCCTTTATAATATTGGTAATCTTTTTAATAAGTGTCTAAATTATAACATAAAAATTTGAAAATGTCAAATATTTTATTGCAAATCAGAGAAAAAGAGTAAATTTTTTTCGCAAAAAATTTGATATAATTACTACATAATAAAAAGGTGGTATATAGTAATGAATAGAAAAGAAAGAAGACATTTAAGAAAAGATAAAGATCTAGTAAGAGAATTATATTCTATTATCAATAAATATCTTC